>JARRPN010000391.1:0-2898 GCA_037382875.1 Calditrichaceae bacterium
TCCTCTGCAGCTGATTCTTCAGCTTTTGCTTCTTCCTCAGCAGGTTCTGCTTTTTTCGCTTCTTCTTCAGGTGCGGTAGCTTTCTCATCAGCAGCCGATTCTTCCTTCGCTGCTTCCGCAGGTGCAGCTTCTTCCTTTACCTCTTCCTCTGCAGCTGATTCTTCAGCTTTTGCTTCTTCCTCAGCAGGTTCTTCTTTTTTCGCTTCTTCTTCAGGTGCAGCAGCCTGCTCATCAGCAGTAGCTTCTTCCTGAACAGGTGCTTCTTCGGCAGGAGCCTCCGCTACAGGTGTTTCTTCTTCAGCTGTTTTTTCTTCATCTTCTTTTTGCTTAGCTTCAGCTTTAAGACGTTTTTTCTCTTCTGCTTTTGCTTCAAGACGCGCTTCTTTTTCTTTCTGAAGCAGCTCAAATTTTCCTAACTCTTCAGCTATCTTAGCATCATCGGCTCCATTCTTCTGCAGATGCCATTTAAGCCAGACACCTTTTTTCTGGAAAAGATTTTTCACAGTATCAGTCGGCTGAGCACCATTCTGAAGCCAGTACATAATCCGGTCTTCTTTTAAATCCACATGCATTGGTTTACTGATTGGATCGTATGTACCTACTAGTTCGATAAAGCGTCCATCGCGAGGAGCGCGGCTGTCTGCAGCAACAATTCTATAGAATGGACGTTTTTTCTTGCCCATCCGACGCAATCTCAATTTAACTGCCAAATCGTATAACCTCCATAAGTATTAATTTTCTAAATCAATCCAAAAGGTAAACCACCAAAACCACGCATGGACTTACCTTTGAACTGTTTCATCATTTTTTTCATCTGCGCAAACTGATTCATTAACTGATTTATGTCCTGTACTCGTGTACCGCTTCCATCAGCAATGCGTTTACGACGGCTGCCGTTTAATATTTTCGGATTCCGTCTTTCAAGAAGCGTCATTGAGTTGATGATCGCTTCCACCCGGGCAAACTGGCTTTCATCTACATTAACACCCTGTAATTGACGCCCCATCCCCGGTATCATTTTCAAAAGAGACTCTAATGATCCCATTTTTTTGATCTGTTGTAACTGATCTTTAAAATCTTCCAGATCAAATTCAGCTTTTCTGAATTTCTTTTCAAGCTTCTCAGCTTTATCTTTATCTATGGTTTCCTGGGCTTTTTCAACAAAAGTAACGACATCGCCCATGCCTAAAATACGCGAAGCCAGCCTATCTGGATAGAATTGCTCTATTTCGTCCAGCTTCTCACCTATACCCATAAACTTGATAGGTTTACCTGTAACCGAACGAATAGACAGGGCAGCCCCACCCCGGGCATCGCCATCCATTTTAGTTAAAACCACACCGTCAAAGTCCAGTTTACCGGCAAATTCTTTAGCCGTATTCACAGCATCCTGGCCGGTCATACCATCAGCGACAAATAAAATTTCATGAGGACGAACCCTGGCTTTTACCTTAATCAGCTCGTTCATCATGTTTTCATCGATGTGCAGACGACCAGCGGTATCCAGAATAACCATATCGCACATCTGCTTACGTGCTGCCCCGATGGCGTTAAAACTGATCATCTCAGGATTACCCAGTCCCTCTTCATAAACCGGGATATTCAGGCTATCCCCCAAAACCCGCAACTGCTGAATCGCAGCGGGACGATACACATCCGCGGCAACCAGCATCGGTTTACGGCCATGCTTGCGCATATAATTGGCCAGCTTGGCTGCAAATGTGGTTTTACCTGAACCCTGAAGACCACAAAGCATAATAATCGTCGGTGGGATACCGGCAGTTTTCATCTGTGTATTGGTACTGCCAAGTAATCGGACCAACTCATCATTGACAATCTTAACGATCATCTGACCTGGAGTGACACTGCGGAGGACTTCTTCACCGATGGCTTGTTGTTCAACCGAAGCGATAAAATCTTTTACAACTTTATAATTTACATCTGCTTCTAATAACGCTCGCCGGACTTCTTTTAATGAATCTGAAATATTCTTTTCAGTCAGTTTTCCGTAGCCGCGCAGTTTTTGAAACGCCGATTCAAGCTTTTGCGTTAAGTCCTCTAGCATCTCGATCCAAATTCCACTTCAGATTTATTATGACCGGTAAATGTAAGGAATTCTTTATGCGTTATCAAGAAATATTAAAATTTTTTAATGATTGCACAGTAGCTCCCGTCCATGGATTTTTCATCGGGAAAAGTACGGATATGCCCTTTTTTCTGAAAATGTTTGTAAAATTCAGGAGGCGCAATTTGTTTGAAGTGATTAGAATTATTTTCGATGAATGCATTCGTAATATTTTCATCTTCATCGATATCGATCGAGCAGGTGCTATAAATTAGCTTCCCGTCTTTCATTAAATGCATCCCGGCCTGTTTTATAAGATCCGTTTGTATTTTTATAAATGATTGTATTTCTGCCTCATTTCGTCGCCATTTGATGTCCGGATGTTTACGGATCACTCCCAGACCCGAACAAGGCGCATCCAGTAAAATTTTATCAAAAATTGGTTTAAACGGCAATTGTCTTGCATCGGCAACTACAAGAAATCCATGAGTCAGATTTAATCTGTTTAAATTTTCTTTCACTCGTTTCAGTCTGCTCTTATCCGCATCTACGGCAATAGCTGTAATTGATTTTTCTTTTTGCAAAATTTGAATAAATTTACCACCCGGGGCAGCACACATATCCAAAACAGTATTACCATTCTGAATATCCAACAATTCAACCGGTATATGCGCACTATCATCCTGAACAGAACATAAACCATCACCCAGAAAACCGGAATGAATTAATTTCTGCGTATCTTTTATTTTGAATACATTTTCAAATAAATCCGACTTTTGGAATTTGATGTCCTTTTGTTCTAATTTCTGTATCATTTTTTCCGTAGAAATTTT
>JARRPN010000392.1:0-6308 GCA_037382875.1 Calditrichaceae bacterium
GCACAGCCACTTAAATAATGGCCTAGACTGTGACCAGCAAGGGTTTCTGCTTCCCATCCTCCATAAGATTCTGCTTTGGGTTTTAATCCTGCTGTAATTCTGAATTTGGATAAAAATCTGTCTGGCTCATAATTCTGCAACGATTCTATATTAAGTTCTGTGGCATGTTTAAAAGGACCATCCAATAATTTAATATCTTTGAGCTCAAAAGGCATAACCTTACAGGTAGATTGAATGGAATTATCAATTGAATCGGAATTACATGAAAAAACTAGTAAGGTTAAGATTAAAATATATACTATATACAAAATTCGAGACATCGTTTCCTCTATTCAAATATAACGGAATTACTCCAGTACCACGGAACATAACTTTACCAGGCTACACTTATCCCGGCTTTTAAAGATTGTTCACCAAGGCCGGTCCATTCCAAATATGCAACAGTGGGTCCAAGTTTCAAAGCACTCCCGATTGAAACCTGATAGTGGTAAATATCCGTTCCGGTCACATTTTCTTCATTGATCTTCCACATAATAGGTCCGCCAAATGCACGAACAGCTGCAAATGGAAACAGATGATTATGAACATTCCAACTGCTACGGACGCCAAGGCGTACATCGGTAGACATATATTCTGTTTTTCTTTTATCATCCGAATTTTCTGTTTTGACCATAGCGCCGCCAACTAAAACAGAAAGATCAACATTTGGCTTATAACCTATACCAGTGACAGAATTGTACTCAAAACCAACCGATACAAATCCCCCCGGTTTAACTTCATAATCCGGACCTGTTTCCGGTTTGAGCTCTCCATTAAGTATCATACCCAATGCCAGGTGCAGCGTCCAGTGTCTATTGAGAGCAATACCACCTGATACTGCAACTGTATTCATTTTGATATCAAATTCACTCTCTGCGTCATTATCAAAACGAAGGGTGGAATTGAGATTACTGAAACCGATTCCTAATTGATATTTAAATCCTTGTTTTATCTGATTATCTTCGTGTGAGCTGTAGCATTGAGCAGGTGGACCACCCGCTGTTGGGACTCCTCAGCCATAAACTGATGGAACAGAAAAAATTAATATGATAAATAGTATAAGCTGTATTAAGAGGCATTTAAATATATTCATAATTTTTTTCTTTAACTTAAATGATTATTCCAATCCATATACTTTTCTTGAACTTGGAAATTCAACCTGGTATTTAATTGGTATGGTCTTTTTCTCACCGGGTTTCAGATTTAGGTTCCATTCAAGTTTTCGTTCATTGTTAAGATCATTAATATCTTCATCAGGTATTAATAATTTTATTTTTATATCCTCGTCCATGGCAATGGGTAATTGATCATAGATGTCTAATTTTTCTTCTGTTTTGCGATTATTTTTAATTTGGATTTCATATTCATAAGTGATCTTTTTTGTTTTACTTATAAGTCCGCTAGATTCGGCAAATTTATTAATCAATACTTTCTCAATTTGAATACTTTCATCGACACCAAGAGCAAGTTCAATAGTATCTGTAGGCATGGTATTATTAATATATGTTCTGTTGATAAAATCATTATCAACAAAAACGTTAATATCGCCTTCGAGCAAAGGATAGTCATTCGAGTTAAGAATTTTTCCTTTTAAATATACTTTAGGCAGTATTTTAGGAATTGACGTATATTCAAAATCCACGGGTAGATCATCCATAGCAATGGTTACTTTATGAGGACTGTTATCACTTGGCACGGAATTTTTGTTAGGCAGTTCAAATACGGTTGATAACTCTTTAGCATGTACCTCACTGTATTTAGGTCTTTCTATCACCTTATCTACTTCCTTGCTTTTACGTGAGGATGGGACGGCTTGTGCCATAACTGCAATAACTTCTCCTTCAAGGACTTCTGCATTTAATCCGACTGTTAAATTAGCCGTTTGTTTTTCTACTACTTTTAAATGAATTTTAACCGATTGATATCCAATGTATGAAATTTCTAATGAATAGCGACCTTGAGGTACATTTGTGATATAGAATTTGCCATCCATATCCGATGATGATCCTAGAGTTGTACCGGCTAAGACTGCATTAGCGCCTGGTAAGGGATCACCAGTGGTTTCATCAGTAATATATCCGCTTATGGCGCCTTTACCGGAGGGCAGGCCATAATTGAAATTGTAGTCTATAGGATAGTCGGAAGTCGCTTCTCTTTTTAGTCGTACATCTTTAATTGGTAATGGAACAAGATCCACATACCAACGATCCAGTTCGGGTAAGGAACGCATGGCCATAGGTTCGGCTGTGGAAAATGTTAATTTAATATTATCCCAGTCTTCTCCTGTGGATTGTTGAATCATTCCAAAATATGATATTTCTATTTTTTTCGATTCAGATGATACCCTTGCATCATACATGGGATACCAAGAAGCATTTTCAACAACGTATGAGGGTCGTAGATTAACTAAGCCTTTTTGGCTGCATTCTACAATCACACGGATATTTTTATAATCTTTGCGCTTAAGGTCCCCTGCCTGATTTAATGTGAGTGTTAAGGTTCGTATTTGTTGTTCAATGTCTTGCTTTATTGCTGATTGTTTTCGTAAGTCTGTATAAATTTGAGACAAATTTGAATCCACAAAATTCAGCATATCAGTCCAGGTTTTTATTGAAGAACAAATACGAACCTTAACACTCACATCTATTTTTTCATTTAAAGTTTTTCTTCGATCATTCTGTATATCAGAGGTGAATTTTCTTTCGATTTGAACTTCCAGAATTTTCAGTTCTCCGGGACCAGTTCCGGATACTCGGATAGATTCATCCTGTAAATCAGACGTAATGTTCGTGAAAAGAACGGTATGAATCCCTTTGGGCAGATTAACTGTAGCTTCCCGCGTGACCATAGCCCGGTCTTTAAATACGGTAGCTTCTATTACCTTCGAGTCTACTTTTTTAACATCCTGTCCAAAAGAAATTTCTACAATTAGAAAAATTAAAATATAACTGATTGTTTTCATTTTATTACCTCTTTAGAACAAAGTTAAAGCTTTATTAATAGATCGTCTCTGGTCTCAATATGTTTGTACCAATCACTACACTAAATTAGCTTGAAATAAGCAAGATATTATAACTTTTTTAAGATCAAATTTTGATTTTCTGATTTCTCCAAAGCTGAACGTAATTTTGTAATATCTGAATAATCTACAGGACTTATTTTAGTCTTTTTAAGTGTACAATCCCGATTATATACAATTTTACCATCAGTAATATAATTTCCCTTGAAGACGACACGTCCATATTTCCCATTTTCAATAACATTGTTTGGTTGAGATTCAATACTGAATTGTTCGGGACTATAATAAATTTCAATTAGATCACTTTGCTTGGAAGGATATGAAAATTGAATCGGATACTTTCTGTCCAAATCAATTAATTTGTTTAACTCCGAGTTTATTTTAAAAATTGAAGGATTTATAACGAGCAATTTATTATTTCCTGAGTATTCATTTATATACATATTTTTGAATTGCTTTCTCCATTTCCGACTTTGACAGCGATCGTAAACCAGATCTGACAATTAAATTGTAATTTCCCTTAAATAGTATATCTGCATTCCCTGTGAAATTACCTGATGAATCTACATTTACTTTTAGATTCCTGAAAATTAAATTTTCATGGCTTTTGCTTGCCGGTATTTTTTTAAATTCCGATCGACCGTCGTTATATAAAACCAAAGGTTTTGTACCTTCAATCATAGGGTACGTTTCACCAAGATTACATGAATTACCTGTTGCATCTAGCCAATATTCTTTACCATCTGAGGCTTTTGTGTATATGATCATATGATTAAAATCAAATAGCACTACCCGATCTCTTAGTATACCTTTTGTATTAGTCTTAACCAAAGCCGGATAAGCTTCCACTCTGGCGCTGGTTAATAATGCCGTTCCCAAAACCGATAGATCTTTACAATCACCATATTTATTCCTTAAAATTTCATCAACATCATGCGGTATTGTACCACTATTATCAATATCAGAGGAAACATATCTATAGCTTGTTTGAAGATAAGAAAATATCGAATCAATTTTTGCTGCATCTGAAGTTGCATCACCGACAATTTCCTTTCTGAGTTTATTAAAATCTGAAATATTTTGGGGTTGAAATTTATCTTTAATTCTTTTCCAGTATTTTTCTGATAAATCATTCCAACTGTCGTAGCGAAAATCAACTCTTAAATATTGAGCTACATCTTCATATGGAGGCATATAGGATTCAGATTTCATACCTAAAATGTTTTCTAACTCCCAGGAATATACAGCTACTCCATATTCTAGCATACCGCTTCTTTTCATGTGATATTCAATTTTGGGAGCAGAGAGATTAATATTTACCGGCAAAAAATTCCACCCGTGTCCAGAATTTAAATAGTCCTGCGGGAATTCGATGGCATATTTTGTATACAGCTTGGGAATAATATCCTGTATTTTCCAACGTTGGCTATGGATCCAAATTCTTGAACGCATTACAGAATACTGATACTCAACAACACAACCAGATTCAACACCCGGGAATGTAAATTTTACAGATTCATTATCTGTAAACTCTGCCGAAGATATTTGGTTCGCATGAAGATCATTGCGAGTAAGTTCTAAGATTTCACCATTTGGTTTAATCGTTTTTGCCTTAAAAGATACTAATTTGTCTTCCTTATTCAAATAAATAATCGGCGTTAAATAAGATTCAGCTTTATCATTAAAATACAGAATCGCTGCATGATAATTCTTTTCTACGCTGGCTTGCCATTTATCATCAAAGAACATTTTTAATTCTGTATTTTCATAAAGATATACGGCACCATCCTCAGGAAATTCACTTTGTGTGGGAAGTGTACTTCTTCCTGATTTTTCAAGAAATGAAGATACCGTGAACTTGTTTGATGAACATCCAAAAATACTGATGGCTAGAATGAACAATACAATTAACTGTTTAAAATTCATATTTTCCCTTTTAAGTAGATTAGACCAGATTCTATAAATAAATCTCTTTCTATTCTTCTAACTAGAATGTTTTGTTTAAATTATTTATTAATTGCTAAACAAAAAAATTAATGTTTTTGAGATACTGTTAGTCTATTATTTTCCTATCGCATGCAATCGTAATGAATTGGTCCCGCCAGCTTCGCGCGATGAACCGGATATAACGACAATGTTATCTCCCGATTTGACCCATTTATTCTTTTTTAAAAATCTTTCTAGTTGATTCATGTCATCTTCAACATCCAGCATTTTATCCAGAACAATTGGCGTAACGCCCCAGTAGAGCGTTAATTTTCGCATGGTTTTTTCATTTGGTGTTAGTGCCAGAATTGGTACTTCCGGTCGAAGAATGGACATAACTGCTGCCGTATAACCGCTGCGGGTAAATACAACAATATATTTAGAATCCGTTTCATCCGCAGCATAATAAGCAGCATAACAAATGGAATGTGCAAATTCATTATTTTCTTTATGATCCCTTTCAATAGGTTTCAGACGGAAATAGGTTGGCCTTTTTTCCGCCTGGCAAATAATTGATTCCATCATTTTTACCGAATCCAACGGAAATTTCCCAAATGCCGTTTCACCGGAAAGCATGACTGCATCGCTGCCGTCAAATACTGCATTGGCTACATCAGACGTCTCCGCTCTGGTCGGTATGCGATTAGTCATCATGGAATCCAGCATTTGGGTCGCTGTAATAACCGGTTTGCCTGCCTGAATACATTTTTCAATAATCTCTTTTTGTACGACCGGCACCTGTGCTGAAAATATTTCCACACCCAGATCGCCCCGTGCGACCATTACACCATCGGTTTCATTAATAATTTCATCCAGATTATTTAGTGCTTCAGGCTTTTCCAGTTTAGCTATCACAGGAACACCATTTTTACCCATGCTTCTTTTTAGATCACGAATATTTTCTGCATCTCTCACAAATGACAGGGCCACATAGTCGATATCGTTCGATAATCCGAATTCCAAGTCTTTCTTATCTTTTTTTGTCAGCGAAGGTTCAGATATTTTGACACCCGGTAGATTAATACCTCTACGATCATACAGATTGCCGCCATTGATAACCTCACAAAATACATCTTTTTCTGATTTTTCCATTACTTTCAACTTTATCAAACCATCATTGACTAATATTTCATCACCATGTTCTACATCATTGGCAAGATTTTTATAACTTGTACTAACTATGTTTTCATTGCCAGTGGTTTTCTCATCGGTTGTAATGGTAAACAAATCACCCGGATTGAGAGATATAGGTGGATTATCAAAT
>JARRPN010000393.1:0-3640 GCA_037382875.1 Calditrichaceae bacterium
CTATAATCGATAATGAATACACAATCTGAATTTTACATCTTAAAAGTGATAGGTTTTATCTCAATAATAATGTAGAAATCTTAATGGAATGAATCTAACAAAAGAATATAGTTTTTTTGCTCCAAAAGCTTCTTACGCACACAACAACCGATACGGCGCACAAGTGAATGAATTTAAAACCATGGTCAAAGCTTTCCATGAAGCTGGTATCGAAGTCATCCTCGATATGGTCTTTAATCATACTGCCGAGGGGAATGAGCACGGTCCATATTATCATTTTAAGGGATTTGATAACGGTATTTATTATCTGCTTGACAGGGAAGATGGTTCATACCTTAATTTTTCCGGTTGCGGCAATACATTGAATTGTAATCATCCAGTGGTCCGGGAAATGATTATTCACAGTTTACGATATTGGATTACTGAAATGCATGTTGATGGTTTCCGATTTGATCTGGCTTCTATACTGGGTCGTGGTCGTAACGGTGAGGTGTTACCAAATCCTCCTTTGTTGGAACGCATTGCGGAAGATCCCATCCTTGCTGCAACAAAGCTTATAGCTGAAGCCTGGGATGCTGGTGGGTTATATCAGGTGGGTGATTTTACCTATGGCAACCGTTGGATGGAATGGAACGGTAAGTTCAGAGATGATATTCGAAAATTCGTCAAAGGTGATTCAGGTATTGTGCCTAAATTGGCCACTCGGCTGGCGGGGAGCTCAGATCTATATCAGGATGACGGTCGGGAACCCTATCATAGTGTCAATTTTATCACCTGTCATGATGGTTTTACTCTTAATGATCTGGTATCGTACAATGATAAACACAATGAAAGAAACGGCGAACAAAACAACGACGGCTCGGATATTAATTTCAGGGTAATAACAATGCCTATTGCCAGGACAATGAATTAAGCTGGATTGATTGGGATTTACTAAATAAGAATGATGAAATGCATCGTTATTTTAAACTTTTAATTGATTTTAGAAAAAATCATCCCAGTTTACGAAGAACCAAATTTCAGGTTGAAGAGATTGATGATAAACCTGCAATGAGTTGGCATGGATTTAGGATGAACAGGCCCGATTGGTCAGAGAAATCCAAATCCCTTGCAGTACAATATCTGGCTAACCAGGAAACCGGTGATTGTGATATGTACTTGTTATTCAATGCAGATGCATTAGGTCACTCATTTGCTTTACCCAAATTAACTTCCGGTAAGACCTGGCATCGTGTGTTAAATACAGCCTGTGATTCACCTGAAGATATGGTCGAGCCCGGTTCTGAAATTAGTATAAATCCTCAGAGAAGTTACCGTTTGGCTCCATATTCTGTAGCCGTTCTGATAGGTAAATAACTATATTCTTTTGTTAGATTCATTCCATTAAGATTTCTACATTATTATTGATATAAAACCTATCACTTTTAAGATGTAAAATTCAGTTTGTATATTCATTATCGATTATAGGAGTAAACTATAAATGAAAAGGAAATTCCTATGGATTATGCCGTTTGGAGTAAAATGTTCAGTGTCAATGTTCCTTACATTGATAACCAACATAAAAAACTTTTCGCACTCATGAACGATTTATATGCTACCTTAAAGGAATCCAATCCTGAAGGCAGCATTTTTCAAAAATTAAATGATTTTCTACATTATTCGGAATTACACTTTAAGGATGAAGAAGATATTCTCGAATTAATAAAATTTCCTCAGGTTAAACTCAAACGGCATACAAGAATTCATGAAAATATTATCGAACAGGTATATAAACTCAATGATCAAATCTCCGCTGGTGACGAAAATGTGCTCTACAATTTAGAATATTTTCTTAACTCATGGGTTATTCGTCATATTCTTGTCAACGATAAAGAATTTCAGCCTTATTTAGTAAAGTACCGTTTGTATAAACCACAACCGTTGCAAGAATCCAATTTTTTCGCACACTTATAGTTTTAATGGTTTATAAAATTTATTAGAATTAGATAATCTTTTCTTTTACATTCTGTCGTGAATAGTATTTTATTATTTGGTCAGAAATGAAATTTCGTACAGAAATACAAATTGATAAATACAAGTATCCGATTGAACATCACAATTCAATTGCTACCATCGGATCCTGTTTTGCAGAAAATATCGCTGAATATTTAAGACGATTTCGATTCAATACATTAGCCAATCCTTTTGGAATTCTATATAATCCGGTTTCTATTTTTAATGCATTATCAATGATTCATTCTGTTAAAGAGTTCTCAAAAAAGGATTTAGTCTCCCAAGATGATCTCTGGCATTCCTGGTTTCATCATGGCAGTTTCTCACATCCCAATGCTGAACAATGTGTATTGAAAATAAATGACCAAATAAAAAGAGCAAAGTCATTTATGGAAATATGTGATTATCTCATAATTACGTATGGAACTGCTTTTGTGTTTGAGCATATTGACTCGGGCATAATTGTCTCAAACTGCCATAAGATCCCTTCCAGTCAGTTTAGACGATACCGATTAAGCGTCGGGGAAATTGAATCCAATATTTCTAAAACCATTGAGTTGGTAAAATCATTATATCCATCCATTAAAATTATTTTCAGTGTCAGTCCCATTCGGCATTTAAAAGACGGAATGGTCGATAACCAGTTGAGTAAATCATCACTGATTTTAGCCTTGCATAATACAATCAAAGATGATGAGAGCTGCTTTTATTTTCCATCTTATGAAATTATGATGGATGATCTACGTGATTATCGATTCTATGAATCCAATTTAACACACCCCAATCAGATGGCAATTGATTATATTTTAAATAAATTCTCAGAAACATGGTTTAGTGAAAAATGCTTATCAACTATCAGAGATATAGAAAAGCTAAATCAGGCCCGGGCACATAAATCGCTTTTTCCTGGATCTGATAAAGACAAGGAATTTAAATATATGCAGTTAGAACATATAGAAAAATATAAAATAAAATACCCGCATATCGATTTTTCTGACGATTTAAAATATTTTAAAATCTGATTTAGATGAAAAGATTTTTTAGAGAAAAATATTGTTAATTAATATTAAACGGTTGCTTTTGATCTGCTCTGGCATGTTCTAATGCTTTTTCTACCTTCTTGGCCATCTGTTTTATGGTATAGGGCTTTGGCAGAAAATTATAATGTTCGTTCATAATACCACTCTGGATGATATCACTATCTGTATAACCGGAAGTGAGAATTATTTCAATTTCAGGTCGCATCTTTTTAATCCGATCTGCCAATTCATCACCACGCATACCCGGCATAACGATGTCTGTCAATAAAAGATCGATCTTATCAAGCTTATTATTTTTATTAACAATTTCCATGGCCTTCAAACCATCTTCGGCTTCCAGGACATCATATCCTAAAGAGTTCAGAAATGAGCAGGCAAGTTCACGAACATTTTCATCATCTTCAACAACTAAAACAGTTGCTTTACGTTTAGCAACAACCGCACTGCTTTCTTCTTTAATAGAGGTTACTTTTTCATCACCAGCGATCGGCCAGAGTATAGTAAAGGTAGTCCCCTTTCCCGGTGTGCTCTCAGGATAAACATAACCATTATTCTGCTTTACAATACCATAAACAGTGGAAAGGCCTAATCCGGCGCTACGACCTTCT
>JARRPN010000394.1:0-2849 GCA_037382875.1 Calditrichaceae bacterium
TTTAAAAGGAGAGGCCAAATGAGAAAACTCTCTACTATTATAATTATTTTAATATCACTGAGCCCCATAACAGAGCAGCTTTACGCTCTGGGTACTTTGTTTTCCCGACCACGCTGGAGCAATGAAGAATATAACAAAATGTGGATCAAGTCCGTTGCAGTGGATATTGACATTCAGGACCAGATCGCCGTTACCCATGTTGACCAGATATTTTTTAATGAAATGACTACTTCGGTTGAAGCCATTTATATTTTTCCTCTACCGGAAAATGCCATGATTACGGAACTCGTTTACTGGGTGAATGGCGAACGATATGTGGCAGATATTCGTGAGCGGCAGGATGCAATCAATGCATATAATAACAAGCTGCGTCAATGGCTTGACCCGGCCTTGCTTGAATATCTTGGCGATAATCTGTTTAGATTAAGCATTGTACCAATCAATGCCCAGACAGAAGTCCGTACGGAAATTACCTATGTAGAAGCGCTTGAGTACAATTCCGGATTAATTGAGTATGGATTTTTATTGAACACTCTGGATCTGTCTCCCAAACCGCTTGAAACTGTTTCACTTGTTCTGAATGCTAAAACACAGACCATATTCAAATCATTTGCATCACCAACGCATAAGAACTCAAGTGCAACAGAAATAATACCTGTCAATGAATCACATTATCAGCTAATCTATGGTGATGAGAATTTTTTACCGGATAACGATTTACTCGTACAATTTGAGACGGTGAGAGATTATGTGGATATGCGTATTTTAACCTATACCCCCGCTCCGGAAGATTCATTTGGGACCGAAAGTTTTTATATGTTATGGGTAACGCCACCGGATAGTCTCGATGATGAAGAAATTATTCCCAAGAGCATTGTTTTTACTGTTGACGTTTCATCCAGCATGGAGGGAGAACGTCTTGCTCAGGTAAAAGATGCTCTTATGCATTTTCTTGATCTGCTCAATCCAATCGATCGATTCAATATTATCACATTTGGTACAACGGTACAGTCTTTTAAGACGAATCTTGTTCCAGCTGAAACGCCTGTTATAGTTGAAGCAAAATCGTTTGTTTCAAAGCTATCAGCTCTCGGCTTAACGAATATCGATGCTGCGCTCACTACTTCATTGTCCCAATCCTATCTGGATAGTACATCTAACAATATTATCTTTTTAACAGATGGTAATCCCACCTGGGGAGAAACTGATACAGAAATTATTTTAAACAATGTAGATACGTTAAATGACAAAGATACAAGAATTTTTACATTTGGTGTCGGTGAACAAATAACCAAAGCATTTTTAAATAATTTATCAATAAATAATAACGGTTATGCACAGTTTATTAGCTCTAACGATAGCATTGCTCTGGTTGTTAATGAACAGTTTAATCGTATGTCCAAACCTGTTTTAAAAAATGTACAGCTGGATTTTGGCGCATTGAATACCAGGGATCAATATCCAACCATTATTACAGATCTCTTCTGGGGTAGCCAGATAACCCACTATGGCTTATATAACGGAAGTGGAACCTATGCGATAACTCTGAATGCCGATATGCGCAACGAACCCTTTGAATTTGCAGAGATGGTAGATTTTCCGGATACAACAGGCGGACATCGATTTGTGCCCCGGCTATGGGCAAAATCGAAAATTGATCATCTTCTGGATCTGATTGAGATTTATGGAGAGAATGATGAGTTTGTAAATCAAATTATAGAGCTCAGTTTACGTTTTCAGATTCTTACAAAATATACTGCATTTTACTCAGATCCTGATGAAGATGATCCGGATGATGATGCAACTGACATTGCTGACGAAGATAAAACTGTGTTAAAAACTTTTTCTCTGGAACAGAATTATCCAAACCCCTTTAATCCTAAAACCGTCATACCCTATCAGCTTCCTGATGGTGAAAATGCTTATCATGTAATTATTAAAATATATGATTCCCTGGGACGTCTTGTACGTGTATTAGTAAACGAATCACAGGGACCAGGCCAATATCGGGTAACCTGGAATAGCAGGAATGACAACGGTGAACTGGTTCCGAGTGGTATTTATTTTTATAGAATTGAAGCAGGGGATCAATTTGTCAAATCCATGAAAATGGTACTGTTAAGATAGTTTTAAAATTTTATTAATCGATCGGAGCACACAATTATGAAGATAATATTATTAGTAGTTATACTTTGGATTCCTCTGATATGTTTTTCAAATGAATGGAGTCCAATAGGTCCGGATACAATCAAAGTAAATTATTATTTATCATCATTATACGGCGATCTATTATGTACTCCTGAAGGAATTTACATACAGGCCTGGGGCGATGGATATGAAAAATGGGATCTCTATCCAACCACCTTACCAGTTGTTCAGGCTGAGCATTATGATACTTCCGGTGTGCTGGTTATTATGAATGCTGGTACTTATTCAGATGGTATCTATAAATTTAATAGAAACTCTCAGAGTTATGAGATTCGTAAATTCTGTGTCAGACCGAATTTTATTTATCAGTATCAGCAATATTCCCAATTAAAATATTATTGTGGATATGAAGGTGGATTACTGGAATCAGCGGATGGCAAAGAATGGCAGGATGTTGAATATTTTAAAGGCAAAACCGTATTCGCAATGGCAGCTATGGGACCTAATTGTTTAATTACAGATTCTTCTAATCTTTATTTCTCCGGAGACACAACGAAGACCTGGAATATCGCCAGTACTGCTCCTCCTCTAACACGAAATATATGCTGGGACCAGCAATCAAAAGCTTATCTCATATACGGGGGAGATTCCAAATCTTCGTTGTGTCTCCTGAGAAATAAACATTAGTAGAATCTGTAATT
>JARRPN010000395.1:0-2847 GCA_037382875.1 Calditrichaceae bacterium
CACTTCCAAATGGCATTTGTTTTTCACCGGATGAATCCTTGTTATATGTTTCTGAATCAGATCCTGCAATTCGTAAAATTTATGTATGGGATGTCGTCAATGATTCGACCATTACAAATAAACGTGAATTTGCCTCTGTCAGTAGGCCAGGCACTTATCTTGACGGAATGAAAACAGATGCTGATGGTCGTCTGTATAGTGCCAGCGTTCTCGGTGTAGTTGTATTCGATACATCGGGTACACCTATCGATACATTTAGTACCGCCCCATACTCGGCGACTAATTGTAACTGGGGTGATGAAGACGGAAAGACACTATACATAACTGCCGGTGGTGGCGTATATAAAATCAGAAAAACCTATACCGACATCGAAGATAAAGATAAAAGACAGGGTAATCGGTTACTTGATTCATTTAAATTATTCAACAATTATCCAAATCCCTTTAATACCACAACACGAATTCCATTCTATGTTTCAAAGGCAGGATTTGTAACCATTGATATACTTAATACACTTGGTGAGAAAGTGGATACATTAGTAAATGGAACTTATGGTTCCGGTAATCATGTGATTAACTGGTATGCAAATAATTTCAGCAGCGGACTCTATTATATCAGAATGGCAACAGCAAGTGGGTTTATATTAAAGAAGTGTCTTTTGATTAAATAAAATTGACCAAAGGGAATTTAATCTATTCCCCTTTTTTATCACATTTATATTTTAATTGCCCCCAAACTGAATCCCCATGTTCTTTAATAACTCAAATGGCGGTTCACCACCAGCAAATATAAAAACATAATCATTTGGGATTTCCTGAGTAGTTTGTCCATCATTTATAATTACATGTTTTTCAGTAATTTTCTCAACATTTGAATTGAAGAGTACTTCTATCTTTTTTGAAGATATAAAATCATTAATGCGTTGTTCATTTCTTTTTTTAATACGGAAAAATTTATCCTTACGATAGGATAGTGTTACCGTATTCCCTTTCTGACGGGCCAGTCCCATGGCAGCTTCAATAGCGCTATCGCCGCCACCAACTACCAGTAAATTTTCATTTTGATACGCTTCTGCATCCATCAGTTTGTACATGACCTTTGATAAATTTTCACCTGGAATATTAAGCTTGCGAGGTGTACCCCGGCGACCCAATGCGAGGATGACATTGCTTGAAAGATAATTGCTTTTATCGGTATTTACTTTCAGAATTCCATTTTCTTTTTGTACATCAATTAATTTTTCACTGGTTTGAATCTGTTCAATATGTTTATCCATAAGTTCAAGCCAGATTTCCAACAATTCTTCTTTTGAGTATTCTGGTTTAGTCAATATGCCGAATAATGGAATTTCAACTGGTTTTGTCATAACCAGTTTTTTACGCGGATACTGCAGAATAGTACCCCCTGCATCCTGCTGATCAATCAATAAACATTTTAGTCCCAATTTTTTTGCCTGCAGAGCTGCACTCATACCTGCCGGACCGGCTCCAATAATAATAATATCAAATACATCTGCATTAGTTTGAGGCGAATCGTTTATTTGCTTGATATAATCAACAACCATTTTCCCCTGATTGATTGCATTTCTTAGTAAGGCTAGTCCCCCAAGTTCCCCGGCAATATACAGACCAGGAATATTGGTTTCATTATGCTCCGAGAGAAATGGAATATCATTCCGGGTTGAAATATCACCTAAGCCAACTGTTATCCCTTCTACAGGACAGGCTTCAGCACACCTACCATGTCCTACACATTTAAGGCCATTAATAACCACCGCTTTACCCATGACCACACCAAGTACATCACCTTCAGGACAGGCTGCTACACAGGCACCGCAGCCTATACAGCGCAACTGATCAATGGATGGGTATTGAGCGATCGGTTTGTCAGCACCCAGCCGTATCGCCTCTTCTCTTCTATGATGTGCTTCGTGTGTGCTCCTGCGAAATTTGATTGCGTAGGGTATAAAAATGATAGCTATAACAGCAATCGTGATAATCCAGATTAAATTTGATTCCATAATTTAATCAGATAATATTTATTAAATTTGATGAATTCAATCTAAGAATTAGAATAAAAATTAATATCAATACTCCCCTTAATCCCCCCTTGGCAAGTGGAGAAATAGAGGGATTATCCAGGTTATCCATCTCACAATGATAAAAATATAACATATTAACTTTGGTCAAACATATATTACATAAATTAGATTAAAACCGATAGCCTAACTCTGCCAGAATCCGATGTCCTTCAACATCATCACCCCAATCAAATTCATAATTACCCGAAAAGTACATTTGCCAGGGCAACTCCAGCTGGCCATACAGACGTATCCAATTATTCATATTATTTGTTGAGGTATTCTTCAGAGTATAAAAATAAGAACCGGCAGATATTCCCATGTAATGTCCATATCGAAAATTCTTTGTCAAACTAACAGAGGGATTATATCCGGATGTATAATAATTGGTAAAACCTGCAAATCGGGGTGTAAGGCGTAGACTTCTGATTAGAAAATTTGAAACATTCAGACCAACCATATATGAATAGGTATCTGAGCCTTCCCCCTCCCGATTACGCCAGCCAAAATTTCCATAAAAATTGATATTTTTTGAATATCGTACATGTACATTCGTCCTGATCCCCTGTCTGAAAGCGGAATCAAATAGACTGTCTGCCAGGGAACGTAATTCATAAGTATAATAATTTTTACGGTTATCATAACTTACACCAGTATTCAGCCAATCAAATATTTTATATGAACCGGATACATACAGTCCTGTCAGTGAAATAGTTTCAGCTGTTTTTTCCTTTCGCCAATCTCTGTTATAATCTAACTCGAGACT
>JARRPN010000396.1:0-2844 GCA_037382875.1 Calditrichaceae bacterium
GTATCTGGTGCGTTTCACAGTCCTCTGATGGCAGCAGCAGCTAAAGGCTTAGCCGAGGCACTCAATGCTACAGAGTTTCATGATGCAGATGTACCTGTTTATTCGAATGTAAAAGCAAAACCCGTTCAAAATAAAGATGATATTAGAGATTTATTGTTGCAACAATTAACCAATCCCGTATTATGGCAGCAGATTATTGAAAATATGATTGATGATGGTTTTGATCAGTTTTATGAAGTTGGTCCGGGCAAAGTATTGCGTGGATTGGTTAAACGAATTAATCGTGCAGCAGCATGTCAGGAAATCGGCACGGTTGAGAATTTGGAAAAATTAGGAGATATGTAATGGATTATGAACCAAAATCAGCTATCGTTACAGGATCGGCCCAAGGTATCGGTAAAGCGATCGCGGTAAAATTAGCAGAAAAAGGTTTGAATATCGTTATATCAGATATATTAATAGACGAAGCAAAAAAGACCGCTGCTGAAATTGAAAAAATGGGCGTTAAAGCGATGGCTGTAAAAACAGATGTTTCTAATGCTGAATCTGTTAAAGAGTTGATTGAAACTACAAAAGCAGCTTTTGACTCGGTTGACATTCTGGTTAATAATGCGGGTATTACTCGAGATAATTTATCCATGCGCATGTCTGAAGCTGACTGGGATATCGTTTTGGATGTTAATTTAAAAGGATCATTTCTTTGTGCCCAGGCTGCTTCCAAAGTAATGATGAAACAAAAATACGGTAGAATTGTTAATATTTCATCCGTCAGCGGCATTTTAGGAACAGCAGGACAGGCAAATTATGCTTCCTCTAAAGCAGGTGTGATTGCCTTAACGAAAGCTCTATCACGCGAACTGGCTGCACGAAATATTACGGTGAATGCAGTAGCACCGGGTTTTATTTTGACCGAAATGACTGATAAATTACCTGATAAAGTTAAAGAAGAATATATAACTCAAATTCCACTTGGAAGAGCGGGTACGCCGCTTGATGTTGCCAACGTTGTTGATTTTTTAATCTCTCCAGCGGCTTCCTATGTTACGGGTATAGTTATATCCGTAAGTGGTGGAATGGTTATGTAATTAATTTTGGCAACTCAATAAACAATTAGGAGGATAGTATGGACGTTGAAGCAACGGTTAAAGAAATTATCGTTGAGCAACTTGGTGTGGACGAAGCACAAGTAAAACCTGAAGCATCATTTATTGATGATTTGGGCGCTGACAGTCTGGATACAGTTGAATTGGTTATGGCTTTCGAAGACAAGTTTGATATCGAAATTCCTGACGAAGAAGCTGAAAAAATGCGTACCGTTGGCGATGCAATCAAACATTTGAAAGAAAAACTTGCTTAATTGAAAATACTATGACAGTAGGGGTGATAATATTATACCTCTATTGTCATTTTATTTATCTCCCTGGTTTGTTAGATATAAAAACGGATATATAATATGGAACGACGCAGAGTTGTAATTACCGGCATCGGTATGATTACACCAATTGGTAATGATGTTAAAAATACGTGGTCCTCGCTACTAAACGGATCCTGTGGTGTGGATAAAATCACTCTGTTTGATACAGAAAATTTTGCAACCAAGATTGCTGCTGAAGTAAAAGACTTTGATCCGACACAATATTTTGAACAAAAAGAAGTAAAAAAGTTAGACCGCTTCACTCAACTTGCGATGGCATCTGCAATGGAAGCCATGAATGATGCTGGCTTCGATCTGGAAAAAATAGACCATGACCGTTTTGGTGTGATTGTTGGCTCAGGTATCGGCGGTATGGAGTCACTTGAGACGTCGCATTCAAAGCTTTTGGACAGCGGGCCAAGGCGCATCACTCCGTTTTTTATTCCTCAGATGATCAGTGATATTGCTGCAGGGCATATCTCCATGAAATGGCACTTAAAAGGGCCTAATTATGCAACAGTTTCCGCATGTGCTACTTCAGCACATAGTGTTGGGGCAGGATTAAGAACCATCCAATATGGTGATGCGGATATTATGCTCTGTGGTGGTGCAGAGGCTGCCATTACTCCTATGGGTATCGGTGGTTTCAATGCAATGAAAGCTATTTCTACCCGTAATGATGCGCCCGAGAAGGCCAGCCGTCCGTTTGATCTTGAACGCGATGGATTCGTAATGGGTGAAGGTGCAGGCGTTGTAATTTTGGAAGAATTGAATCACGCGTTAGCCAGGGGAGCAAAAATTTATGCTGAAATGGCTGGAATGGGTTTCACTGCTGATGCTTATCATCTTACCCAACCAGCACCCGGAGGTGAAGGTGCTGTGAGAGCCATGCGTATCGCTGTAAACGATTCTGGACATAATCTTGAAGATGTCGATTATATTAATGCTCACGGAACATCTACGCTTCACAATGATCGGAATGAAACTGCTGCGATTAAGACTGTATTTAGTGATCATGCCTATAAGTTAAAAGTCAGCTCAACAAAATCCATGATTGGTCATTTACTTGGCGCTTCCGGGGCAGTCGAAGCAATTATCTCAACTTTAACAATAGTGAATAATAAAATCCCTCCTACAATAAATTATGAAGTACCTGATCCGGATTGTGATTTGAGTTATGTTCCAAATAATTCTATTGAGGAAAAAGTGAATCTGGCGATTAGTAATTCATTTGGATTTGGTGGACATAATGTGTGTTTAGCTATTAAAAAATATCAATAAAAATCTTAAGGGAAGGTGTATTCTATAATAATTTTTACTGATTTTGCAAATGAACTTAGATAAATAGAATGAAATTTAGAAATTTTTTTCAACGAATCAGTAGCGATAAGGATGATAGTAAGCTACCTTTAAAAATTAACGAAATTGAA
>JARRPN010000397.1:0-7177 GCA_037382875.1 Calditrichaceae bacterium
GATTGTGATTGATAGTGGAAAAATCAAAAATTACCAGGCTGTAGTGCCATCTACCTGGAATGCAGGACCAAGAAACCAGGATGATGCTCCCGGGCCTTATGAATCTTCTCTTGTCGGTAATCCGATTGCTGTTGATGAAAGACCATTAGAGGTATTGCGCACCGTTCATTCATTCGATCCTTGTCTGGCTTGCGCAATTCACCTGCATGATAACAAACGAAAGGATTTTGTTAAGGTAACGGCTCTCTAATGGCTGATTCAAAAATAGCGGTTTTTGGTATTGGAAACCTATTACAAAAAGACGAGGGTGTAGGCGTCCACCTCATCAATCGTCTTGAAAAAGAATATACGTTCAGTCCCCATATTAGTCTTATAGACGGGGGAACTATGGGGACTGATCTTCTTCCATATCTTGAAGAGAATGATAAAGTTATCATACTTGATGCTGTAAATTTTGATGAACCCCCCGGATTTATCGGTGTTATTGAAAACGATGATATCTTACGACGATTGAATACCAAATTAAGTATACATCATCTTGGCCTGACCGATGTGCTTAGTTCAGCGCGGCTGTTAGATATTGAACCTTCAGAAATATACCTCATTGGTATTCAACCTAAAAATATTGAAATGGGTACTGAATTAACCGATGAAATAAATCAGCAAACTGGAAAGATGATTGATGCTGCAATAAAAAAGTTAATGGAATGGGGGATTGAAGTTAATTCAAAATAAATTACTCTCATGCAACTAAAATTCAATCTGGAAAATAATTATGATTTCTCTTAAAAATCCAAAAGTTATTCGTACATTTTTAATTCTGGTTGCACTACACTCTTTTGTTGTCGGCATTAACCTAATTAGTTTTCCGTCTGAATGGATGCAGCAATTTGGATTTAATGCAATTACAGAGAATTTTTTTAAAGTCCAGGGCGGTATTTTTCATGTAGTTATGACAATAGCTTATCTTTTAGGTGCCTGGAAACCTGTAGAACACAGAATTATGATTATCTTTGCCATTATCGCTAAGTTTCTTGCCACTATATTTTTAATAACATATTTTTTCATCAGCGGAAGTACAATTGTTATTTTATTATCTGCAATTTCTGATTTTACCATGGCTATCATTTTATTGTTTTTAAATTTAAAATTGGCACCATCAAAATAAACGGATTTCCAAGTTGAAAAAAATATTAATACTGCATTTCCTGTTGATTTTATTATTCACCTTGCCGGTTTCTATGATTTCAATTATGATCACAATCCTGAATATGAAAGAACCAATGTAAAAGGCACAAAGAATATTCTGGAAGAAGCTAAAAAGATGAATATTAAACGATTTCTCTTTGCCAGTTCAGTTGCAGCTTGTGATTTTCCTAGGAAGCATAATAAACGAATTACAGAAAAAACACCAGCCGATGCAAAATTCGATTATGCCGTTTCCAAACAGAAAGGCGAGGAACTGGTAACGGAGTATTCTGAATATTTTAATTGTACCATAGTCCGATTTGCAGCTGCATTCAGTGATTGGTGTGAATACGGACCACTCTACATCTTTTTAAATACATGGTTAAATAGAAACTGGAAGTCACGCATTTTGGGCGGAAGAGGAAAATCTGCCATCCCCTATATTCATGTGCATTGTTTAATCAATTTATTGTTGGAAGTCATAGAAAGGACAAAAGAATTACCTAAAATTGATACCTATATTGCCAGTGGCTCAAATGCAGTAACTCATGAAGAACTATTTGATTTATCAACCCGATTTTACTATGGTGAGAGCAAGAAACCTATTCATATGCCCAAATTAATATCATTTATGGGATTACTAGGAATGGATTTTATTGGAAGAATTTTTGATAAGCGTCCATTTGAAAAGCCATGGATGATCAAATACGTTGACAAGCAAATGCTTGTTGATAATTCATATACACGTGAACAATTAAATTGGATTCCTACCAAACGCTTTGTACTGTCAAGAAGATTATTGTTTATGATAGAACACATGAAAAGCTATCCTTTTGAGTGGCAGAAACGAAATGCTCTGGCTATGAAACTTCGGAAAGTAAGTCCTAACTTTATGATTTATGAAACTCTGGACCAATTAAGAGAAAAAATTATTAAAAAATGTGTTGATTATATTCTGGCTGATGAAAATATTGATCAATTTCCGAACTATCATACTATCGATAGAGCAGTATTGATCAAAGATACAAGAACACTATATCAATTCCTCTCTGTTGCTGTGAGAGCGAAGGATCGTATGTCTACCATTTTATATGCTAGAGATATCGCACATGTCAGGGAAAAACAAAACTTTAACCTTGATGAAGTATTATATGCAGTGCAGGTAATTGGCAATATTATTCAGGAAGAATTAATACAGGATGAATCACTAAAAGGTATGTCTCATGAAATATATGATGAAATCAATTTTACATTTCAACTTGTTCTGGATGAAATTGAAGGTACTTTTGAAGTCATCAAGAGACATAAAGAATCTAAAATTGATTAATATTTTAATACCTTCAATATATTTGAGATTTCCTTAATATTTAGATAGTTAGAAATTCTAGCTGCTGGTGTGTAACAGGTATTCCAGCATCCGGGGCACTCTTTAAATTCCTCTTTCTTCTTTTCCCATTTCTCTGATCTGAATATCTCGCCAGGTTCATTTTCTATGATGTTGCCCGCTAATCTGCCAATACAGACCTTTACATCTCCGTTTGGTTGAATAAAGAATTTACTGCCTAAACTCGGTGTACTTAAATATGGACACTGCTTTTCAAAATTATTATTTAGATAGGGAATATATCCTTTTAATAGCCAGGATGGAGTTACCACGGACGCGGAATTAATTGCATAATCTAATGTTTTCTGCAATTCTGTATAATCCGCTATCAGCATTTCGTCAACTTGATTATGATTTATTGAAGAATTACGATACAAATCGATGTTAACCATCCAGCCAAGCTCTGATAGCAAATCGATAATCTGGATAACCTGGTGTACGTTAAGCTGACTAATTACAATATTTGCAGAACCTTTTATCGATTTTCCATATTTTTTACCAGCCTCATTTATTAATTTCATATTTTGCAGTGTAATCTTTTCAACATTTTTACCACCGCGTATTTTATCTGCTACAGAGCCAAGGCCATCAAACGAAGTCGTTATTCCAATACCATTATCAGCAATTAAATCAGCTAGCTTTAAAGCTTTCATTTTTGGAATGTATAAGTTTGATAATATATGAAGATAAGTAAAATTTTTACTTAGAGTATAATCTAATAAATCAAAGAAGTTGGGATGCATTAGAGGTTCTCCACCCGATAACACAATACCATGTGTCCCATAATTATGAAGTTTATCAATAATTCTATGAAAATCTTCAGATTTCATTGTTGATTCAGGTAGAGCACCACGTTCAGGTATATTACATTGCAAACATCGTTGGGAGCATTTTAAGGTTAGAATAATTTCAGTAAATAACATACTCGGTGTATGTGTAAATAACTTAGGTATATTTTTTCTGATCTGATTTAAAGTATCACTTAACATTTAATAAAATATGGCTTAAAATTTAAATTATCAGTTTAGATATATTATCAAAAAGGATATATGGAATAAATTTCTTAGAAAATATGCTAATTCATAATCATTAATTTTTCTATGACTTCTTTCTTTTTATTCGATTGTTTGAATTAGACGCCCGGCAATGGTATATATTTTAATTTTAACTTCAGCATCTCTGTCATCCTGAGTTTGGTACTCAAATGTAAATTTTGTTATTTCTGTCCTGGCCCGGAATGGATTTGGATAATTCACTACATTCATCAATACAAGTCCCGCATCCGCTGCTATTTTACAGTTTATAGTCTGTTCAGATATATTGTTTACATTATCAAAGGCAGTCAGTTTTAATGTATGAAGACCAGGATCGAGTTTATCCATTGGATAGCGAATGTACCCATCGGTATAGCTATTTCTTTCATAGAAAAAATAGCCTGAAATATCTTTAGGATTCTTATCATCAAGTTTTAAGGAAATAATGTGTCCAGTTTCTCCTGTTATATTTATTCCATTTTCATCAGAAATATCAGCAATCAATACAGGCTGATTGGAAATTAAATCACCATCATTAAAACTCTCCTGATTTTCGAAATAAATATCGATATCAGGCCCATCCGGATCTTCATTATTTGTAGAACCGAGAAATAGCAAACTTTTATCATTACCAAGTGCACTCGCATTATTTTCATCATCCCAGGCGTAAATGGTGAGTCTTCCAGTATTCTGATTTTCAAAGCGAATAGACTTTGGCACTATGAAATTACCCGTTAATGCACCATCAGATACTGAGACTTCACCTTTAAATAAAGTAGGTCCAGGAAGCGTATAGTAAATTGTACTACCCGTATTGACTGAGTCATACAAGGCATCATTAACGATTAATACCGCACCGCCATTAAAATTAGAATTAATGGATTCTTCATTCAGTATTTCTGCTTTAACTGCCACTTTTTTCAGGCAAGAGGACGAGACGTCTCCCCAATAGGAAATAGATATTGATAAAATCTTTTAACAAATTCGACATTAGAATTGGCATATACTAATCGAACTGCATCGAGAAGACCTATGGCGCCAGCATTTTTCTTCCAGATCAGTGCTTCTGTAAAACTATTATCCACAGGATCATCATATTTACCAAAATCACAGGTAGCCGCAACAAAAAATGATAATCGGCCAGGATTATTAATCCGGTTAAGATCACGACTCATGTTAAATACAGATTCGTGTGCCCACTGTCTAGGTGAACCATGACCAATATAATTGACAATTAATGAACCTTGGTTAATAGCATCAATTAAATCACGATTTGCTTTGGGTTTAATTTCTCCAAATCCACCAGGCACCGATTCATATGCAGATAAATAAATTTTATTTACAATGAACTTTGAAAGCGCATTCAAATTAGCTATTTCCTCTGATTGACGTTGATGTACCCATTCACTGCTGGAAGAACCTGTTTTTTCATCATCTCCAACCAAAGTTATCGATGCCTGCCATCCATTTTTATCAGAGTTGTTTTCATAGTCTTTTAGTTTCTCAATCATATACTCAGCATCTTGAATGCTTTCCATTGGCAGGCGGCCAATAGCTAACTCAGGATCAATTTGTGAAAATGAGCTACCGTTATAACCAAAATCAACATAGAAATTATCCGTTGTACGGCTGTCAATTTCAGTTTCATCATAAATTTCAAAGGGTGGTACACGCATAGTATCATCCAAGACTATATTTCTATAATCGTAATGTCCATCTCCAAAAAAGAGCACAAATGCTACTTTATCTTCCTGCCAGTTCTCAAATGCATATTTTAGAAAATTCCTTATAGCCGTGGGATCCGACACCGTACTGTTGAAATTGAAATATATATCTTCCATCGTAACAATCTTTGTGGAAAGATGATCTCTGAGTTCAGCAATTTCTTCAGCATAGGGTAGAAAGGTTTTATGAGTAATTATAATATAATCTGCCTGATTACTTGGATCGAGCAAATCCTGTTTTTTTGAATAAGATTCAAGCGATTCAACTCTGTTAATTTCAGGTGAATTTAAACTGGTTATGACTAAGTTTTTAAGATCAGTATCGGCAGGGATGTCAAACGTAACTTGTCCATTCTGACTGGTAACATTTTCAATTAAAATTTTTGGGTTTACAGGATTTGTGACATCGAAAAGATAAAATTCATTTCCTGAAAGGTTTGAAATTTTATAGTTTCTGTCATCATAATAATTTGTATACAGATTCAGATAGTTATTAGAAGCGTTGAATGTAGCCGGATGCGATATTTCAATCCAGTCAACATATGCTACACAAGCATCCTTATCACCTTCATATTGTATATTAAAAACATTTTGTCCCTCTAAGAGATGAGACGGATCAGATAATCCTTTAGAATAGACTTTATAAGAATAGTCTGTAAAATTGACGCGATTCAGTAGAAGATGATTGTTGAGATAAAGAGTAAAATAATATCGGTAATGCTTTTTATCTGAAGGATTATAATCAATTTTAGAGCCACCCTTAAATTTGACCCGAATTTCTGAAATATTGTAATTACTGTTGTATGAGTCAATTGTCATTGTTTTAGAATAGCTACCGGAAGTGCCAAAAAAACGGTATCCATACCAATCTGGACCAGAAGCAAGTAAATTGTACTTGTCATCCTCAAAATGATACCTTTTCGTGTGGTAGTCTGCAGACGGTATACCAGAAAGGTTTTCTAAAGGCTCAGAAGTTATTCTTTTTCCATTCATTCCAGAAAAAGTTATCAGGTAGAAATTTTTTGTAGCATATGGATGTGTTTGATAATGAAATTGTCTTGTTGAATAGTCATAATACCAACTATTTACTGCCTTACCATAAAAGAGTATATAATCGTTACTATCAAATAAATTATTATTATTCTGATCAAATACGAAAACTGGGATTTCTATTGTGTGGGGTGGATTATAATGTTCATCATCAACCTTATAACTTAAAATATGGCCACTATTATTAAACATTTGAATGGATTTGATCTGAACATTATCCAATGATATATCACTATTTTGTAATGTTGAGGCAGTGATTTTGTAAAACCCATCGTTTTCGACGGGAATCCGATAGAAAGGTCCGGCTGGTAATGAAGTTACCTTAGCCAACTTACCTAATTTATATTGAGGTAATTGCCAATTTTTAGCAACATCGAAATTAAGAATAAAATCTTTATAATAGGTATCAAATTTACTGCGCTTTTTATACAAAGTGAGGTTAGACGATTTCGAAAAATTTACCTGTATCCGAATTTTAGTATAAACTTTAAGACTCTGATTACGCTCGTCATAATTGAATGGTGTAATCATTAGTTTTTGAACATTAAAATCCCGAAATATTTCTTTATTCAACAATTTAAATACAGAATTTGTTTGCTGCGCAGATTCTGAATATTTGACTTCATCAATCAGGTAATCATAATTAGTTACACCTTTGCTATCTTTATAAGGATGGGGAACAGGAATGATTTTGATGTCAGAATAGCTTTGACTCGTTAGATCTAAGATCTGGACAGATTGGATACCTTCCTGAGGAACTCCTAAAGTTAGAATACGCCAGGGGATATTTGCTGCAC
>JARRPN010000398.1:0-5426 GCA_037382875.1 Calditrichaceae bacterium
CCAAAGTACCGCCTCCGGATAACATTGATGTACCATTTTCGGCATAATATGGCCCGGTGATTTTTTCTGCTCGTCCTACCCTGATATTGTATGTACTGTTGACTCCCTGACAGCAAAAATCGAATGAAACGAAAAGATAGTAAAATCCCTCGCGTTTGATAATAAATGGGGCTTCTATTGCGTCTGGATATGGACGCTTTGCTATTGCAGTAAGACCTCCGGAAATAAATGGTTTCATAGTTTTGGGATCAATTTGAATTAATTTAATACCAGACCAGAAAGACCCAAATGATAGCCAAATTGTACTATCATTGTCTTCAAAAATATTTGGGTCAATGGCGTTGTAATTGTCATTATTATCTTCGTTTGACTCCACTACTTTGCCCTGGTCGATCCACTGATAGTCTTTATCGTATGGATTGAGAGTGGTATTTGTTACCAAACCTATGCGTGACGTATTCTTACCAAATGTGGAGAGCGAATAATAAAGGTAATACGTACTGTCTTTGTAAAAAATATCCGGCGCCCAAATATTGCTGACACCCGGTACTTCCTCCTTGCCCCATTCCGGGATTTCGTCAAAAACTTCACCTATGTATTGCCAGTTGACCATATCCGGTGAGCGCCTCATAGCAATTCTGTCTCCTGTGGAAAATATGTAGTAATAATCGTCCGCTTTAATCATACAAGGATCATGAACAGGAGTGATATGTCCAGTTTGTGGCCAACAGGATGTGATATAAAAAATCAACAATAACATATAGAAAAGTAAGTCAATTTGATTATTTTGTTTATGGCATTTTGTAAAAGTCTGATGAGAATTTATCATACTTTATTTCTCCAAAATGTTTGTATTATGTTAGAAATTAATTCTTTACAGTCCAATTTAATTTTATCTTGCAGTTAGTTTTACTGACCTCTCAGGGCTGCTTTGAATAATTCTACACAAAAAAACCACCAAATCAAATTACTTTACTGGAACACGGAGAATCGTTAATGAAAGCGGTTCAAATTCGTAAGAGAAATTCGAATTATCGATATTCACTCTCAGTTCTTGTGGATAGATCTTTTTGGGTACTTGTAATGAGTTTTCATCATTTAGTGAAGCTGATTTAAGCAAAATCACTTTTGCGCTGTCGTTTATTTTATCTACA
The DNA here is from genome assembly GCA_037382875.1 of Calditrichaceae bacterium. Lineage (GTDB taxonomy): Bacteria > Calditrichota > Calditrichia > Calditrichales > Calditrichaceae > JAFGKZ01. The sequence goes on from JARRPN010000398.1 coordinate 1,155, forward strand.
CCTTCTAAATTAATGGTGGATTTCATTTTAGAATTCATAACATTCACAACCTTAATAATTACTTCGCCGGCATCTTCGTTTAAAGTTGCACTCGCGTGAAGTCCTTTATTTTTTTCATTAAGAAAGGGAACATTTCTCATTTTAATTGATAATTGGCGTGTTCCGGGATTAAGGCTAAAAAGTTTTTGCACATAGTAATTAGCCGAGCCGTAAGAGTTCAGATTATCAAACCATATCATATCCGGACGCCATTGCCAGGCCACTTCATGTCCGAAGAGGGGTGCATAACAGCTCATGGTCACCAAATCTGCATTTCGTTCCAAACCTGTCATAAAAGCTGCTTCATAAAGCGCACATTTCCACAGATTACGATTATCCGGACTGCCAACGCCAACACTTTGTGAGGCATATTCACCGACGAATACTTCAATACCATCACGTTTATAATTATCATACCAGTCCACATTTTCCAGAAACCACTCCGGTTTGCGGTAAAAATGCTCATCAACAATTTCCGGTTTGAGTATGCGCCATTGTTTCCATAAATACTCGACTTCGAATTGCCCATTTGGAAAAATTGTTGCATCAGAACCGGTTGCAGCAATGAGTTGCATATTGGGATATTTTTCTTTGATCGCTTTTGCAAAGACTTTGTAGCGCTCAATATATTGTGGACCCCATTGCTCATTGCCAATTCCAATCATTTTCATATTGAAAGGTCCTGGATGCCCCATACCAGCACGGACTTTGCCCCATTTACTATTTGCCGGGCCATTTGCAAATTCAATCAGGTCTAAGGCATCCTGCACATATGGTCCTATCTGATCCATCGGCACAAGTTCAGCAGAATTGAACTGACAGGCCATACCACAATTTATAATTGGCATTGGCTCTGCGTTTAAATCCTCTGCCAAAAGGAAATACTCAAAAAAACCTAAACCATATGATTGATAATAATCTGGTGTTAGCCGATGTTTAAATTCAAAATTCCAACGGTTAATATTACAGACGCGCTGGTTAATGGGACCGATTGTTTCTTTCCACTTATAGCGTTGTGATAGATCAAATCCTTCTACTATACATCCACCCGGGAATCTTAGAAAACCGGGTTTCATATCAGCCAGAAGCTGAACCAGGTCACGACGCAATCCATTTTTTCGTCCTTTCCAGGTATCTTCAGGGAAAAGAGAAACCATATCGATGTCCAGCATCCCGGTACCTTTAACCCAGATATTCAACCTGGCTTTAGCATCAGTGCCTGTGGCTTTAAGTTTACATTCAAAGGCATCCCAATCGTTGGTAAAACCTCCAACCTGGCCTTCAGCCATGGTTTCGCCAGCACTATTTACTAATTGCAAACGAAGAGCAGTGATAGTTCCATCAACTTTTCTGGCTTCAATACTAAAATTGTAAGTTTTACCGTCACGTATTCCCATACCGCGAAATCCTTCGTTGTTGAGCCCAAATCCATCTCCTGATTTATTAACACGAATCCGGGCATATCTTGGGTTACGCGGTCGTGATTTATCACGAATATTTTGAACATCACCAATAGCACCAGATTTCTTTATTATTTGCCAGCCGCGCAGTGGACGGTCAAACTCAAAGGAACGATTTTTAACGAGCTCGGCATAAAGTCCACCATCTGCACCAAAGTTGATAATTGAATTCTCCCCATCTGTTAAGTGTGTGCAGGTCACTTGCACCTACACTGGTAGCAGTGCTCAAAATACCGGACATAATGATTGTTAAAAGTCCGGACTTTTTTAATTATTATTCGTTTTTCTCAATTCTGATTTAGAATAACGATTTAATTATGAAATTATCCCCTTCAGACGATCATTGACAATTTTTTCAGCTTCGGATATGATGCGATTAATCAGGTCACTGCATGTAGGAATGTCATGAATCAGACCCACAACCATGCCACAAGACCAGGCCCCAGTATCCATTTTGCCTTCCATCATGATCCTGGGATAAACGCCCGCTACTTCTTCGATAATATCTTCAACTTTTAGTTTTTTTCCTAATACAGCTTCCTTTTTCATCAGACGTTCAACAGCTGGATTGTTCATTACGCGTTCTGTGTTTCGAAGTGTTCGCATAATTAGCTGTGTGTCCAGTTCCGATGCATCGACGATTGCCTTCTTAACATTTTCATGAACCGGCGCTTCTTTTGTGGCAATAAAACGGGTTCCCATGTTAATGCCTTCGGCACCAAGACTCAGCGCTGCAACCAGGCTTTTGCCATCTGCCATTCCACCGGAAGCGACAAATGGAATTTTAAGTTCCTCTGCTGCTCTGGGCAATAAAATCATATTGGGAATATCATCTTCACCGGGGTGACCGCCACATTCAAACCCATCTATAGATACCGCGTCACATCCGATTTTTTCCGCTTTCAGGGCGTGACGAACGGAAGTACATTTATGAATGATTTTTATACCGGCGGATTGCAATTTAGGCAGATATTCCTGGGGGCGTCAGGGCGGAAATGATGCCGAGACCACCTGCATTGGAAACGGCTGCAGCTAATTCAGCAAAACTTACATAATGCATGCCACCCTGAATAATAGGATGTTGGATACCAAAAAGTTCAGTAATTCTCGTTTTCAAGGTATAACACTCATACGTTAATACGAATTAACTTTGGAATCCCCTGAATCGGGTATCGATGGCGCTAATATCTTCAATTTTAATCAGAGCATCAAAATAATCTTTATCCTGTAATTTTTCCAAATGTAATAATTGATTTCCAATTTCCTTAATAAATCCTGCAAAGGTTTTTCCTGAATCAAGGGTTACATAAATTTGTTTACCAAGCAATGATTTTAAGTTGTCTGCAATAGAGGCATTGACAAGATACTTAATTGTTTCGTCCATTATAGCGTTCCTTCTTTTTAAAAATATTATTCATAACTAATTTTTTTCATCAATTGTCAGAACAAAATCAATTGTCAGAATAAAACCTTTAGGTCAGATAACATGCAGGCTTTTAAATTAACCTGAGTTCAACCCAAGAATTATACTAAATTGAAATTCAATAAATCCGGGTTTGTTAAGTTGGGAAGGTAGTGTTTGGATTGATTTGTATTGTTTGACCCACCCCGGCAAAAGCCGCACCCTCCCTAATACATTAGGGAGGGATATCCTTGTCCGCCAGCTGGCGGGCGATGGACTGGGAGGGTTAGTTGTATTGTCATTTCCAACTAACTTTCCTAATTTATCTAATTGAATTTCTTACATCTAACTCACGTTAATTATACTTTATTTTGAACCGCTATATTGAAGTTCCAGAGGAACTTGTACAGGTGCATCTTCTCCGGGTCGCACATACATAACACTTAGACCGTACCCACCCATTTTCTGAAAGTACTCTATTTTTACCGGATAGAATCCAACTTCAAGCGGCAGGATAAAAGTTTTTGGATTTTCCATGCCATGTAGGCCATCATTATTTAAAATTAATTGCTCGTTAAAAAAGACTTTCGCCCCATCATCGGATTGAACACTAAATATATAATAACCTTCTTTTTCAATTTTAAGGTAACCCGAAAAAACACAGCCAAAATTGATCTTTCTGGGTAACTTACTAAAATCAAAATTTTCATCCAGACGCCCGGAAGCTTTTACCTTTAGCTTATCAAATTCAGGTAATTCATTCCATTCACCTTCATAATACGAATAATCCAATCCACCCGGCTGCACATTTTGGGGCTCTTTTATCGCTTTAAGAGGTTTCCCACCTTTAAATTCACCAGTTGTTATTGCTTCATTTTTACCTCTTGTATAAAATGAACTTACTTTAAGATCAGCCGGACCTGTTAGGGTAATTTCACGCTCAAATTTTGGAGAACTTTCAGTCGGTTCACTGCCATCAGTAGTATATCGAATTTCAGGATTATTACTAAAACATCTTACCTTAAATGGTTTGCCTTCTATGACAATGCCATTCATCGGATGGAACGTAATACCAGTAACGTCATAGCCTTCATAAATAAATTTCAATCCATCATAAATCCCCTTAAGTTGAACAGAATTGTGTGTTTCATTGGGATAAGTCTGGCTTTTCCAATGCAGTTCTTTGGGAGCATGCATTTTAAATACGGAATCCATTGCAATTATGCCCATGTCGGTCGCGGTATTGGTAATGCCTGCCATCCAAAAGACTTATGGTCTCCGTTCATTTGGGGTAATTTTTCTGATGCAAGTTTTACCATTTCACGATTTCCATACCAAAAGGCCGGATCCGTGGCCATGAAGGCGTCAAAT
>JARRPN010000399.1:0-4944 GCA_037382875.1 Calditrichaceae bacterium
GGAAATTTTATCCTGTGCAAGTAAAAAGGATTTTATATTTACACGGGATTTTTTTAGCAAACTTTTAAATAATTTCTCATCCAATAGAGGATCAACAGCATCAATACCAATTTTATAGAGAATATCATCTATATGATCTATGTGATATATAAGCCCGAATTTACGCGTATCTTTAAAATGTAGTTCTGAGTTGTCAGTAAATTTTATTATTGCCCGGATATGATCTTTAATATTATTGTCTTTTGGATTATACAATAATTGACCTGTCATTCGCAGATGTATAATTAAGGCTGATTGTGTTAATTGAAGAGATAAGTATTTTCCTTTTCTTCCGATCTTTTTAACAATCTGTCCTGATAATGGTACTGAGCTCTGATTACTAAATGACTTGTACCAAATGGTTTTAATATCCTGAATCGTTTTTCCAATGACGAGCTCGCGTAATTCTCTAGCAACAGTTTCAACTTCTGGAAGTTCAGGCATAACTATTTATTTTAATTGAATATGTAATACAAACCATAGAATTTAAAAATAAATAAATGTGATTCCAAAAGAATAGGTATAATTATGAATTTAAAAATAAAGTGATATTAATTTTATGGCTGTTCTTTTACCGATTTATTTTAGTGAGTTCATCATAAACAGAATCGAAAATATCTTCAGCGTCATCCTCGTTCAGATCTCCTTTCAATAATTGAGAAACGGTTGTTAAAATTTCATTATCGGAATTGGAATGATAACGGAACATGGGGGCTTGATAACTACGAAAAGCACCCGTATTCTGATCCAGTTTACCGGTTTTAAAACCTTTCTCACTGTTCCATTCTAAGAGAGATTCGTCCATCCAAAACTGGAAACGGACTATTTTATTTTCGTAATTTTGCCACGTAAAAAGATCACATTCGCGATCTACATCACGAAACCAACGTTTTTCCAGGTTAATGTCTGTTTGTTTTAATAATGACTTGTCAATCTCAACAAACACTTTTGATCCTTTTAGATCCCCGTATCTTTAATATCCTTTAATTCTACATTTTCTAACTCTGGCGTTTTGGTTTTAGTTCTAAAAATATCGAACATTTCCTTTGACTTACTGACGTTGCCGAGTTCAAGATAAACTTTACCAAGATAGTAATATACTCTGCTATCAGTGGTATTATTCTCTAATGCAATTTCAAGCTGAGATAATGCATCACTATAATTTTCTTTAGCATAATAATATACACCCTTATAGAACTGCTGATCTCCCTTGGCTAAATCTTTCGGTTCCAAACTTATTAGATGCTGATATAATGCATCGTATTTTTCGGAATTCAAAAGTGCATCGAGATATAATTTATGTAACTCGGTCGTCAAAGGCTTTGACAGCCGACACTTCTCTAAAAAATTAGCCGCTTTTTCATATTGATTTGAATGGAAGTAAATCTTCGCTTTAACAGCGTAATAGTCGGGACTATATTCATTAGAGGGCGTCTGGATTTCGTAAGTTTTTAATTCATACTCTGCACGATCATACGAATTCATGGCTATATAATACTTGGCAACAATGATTAATAATCGTGTATCTTGAGGTTGTTTTTGTGCGAATGCTTTTTTTACATTCTGAATTGCTGTATGATATTGTCCGATTTTTGCAAATAATTCACCCATTTTTTCATAGACAGCAGGATTATAAATTTGAATTTTCAAAGCTTTTTTATAAGACGCAATAGCATCAATATATTCTTCTCTATTTTCTTGAATCTGAGCTTTCAATAAAACAAACTTGGCAAGTTTATCATTCATATCAATTGCCTTATTTATTTTTTCAAGCGCTTCGGAATACTGACCCTGATCGTTTAGAGCCACCGCCTCAGAATAAGCTCCAAAGGCAGATTCGTCACGGGGACGTTCTTCTTTTGGTAAAGGTTTGGAAAGATAACAATACTGGATAGTAATAATAAAGAGGATAAATGTTACTATTTTTGTTATTAAGTTCATCTATTATTATTTTATTATTGAATACTTTATATATTTAATTGGTTTTTGAGCCATTTAAAAGCAGCCTGACTTTGCATAGTATTTTTAATATTGGTTTTATTTTTCAAGACACCATCAAGAGCATCGTAGATACTTTTATTGAATTCGTCATCACCATTATTTATCCATTTTAGAATTTTTTGTTTAATGTCATCTGCACGTTCAGAACATAGTAGTCATGAGTCGATCGTGATGATGCATATATTTTTCAATATAGGATATGGTAATCGGGTAATTTTCATGTCCGGAGTATTCAAGGGAATGCAGGGTAAATTGGCTGAGATTGCTATCCTTATCTGTTAAGAGTATATTAAATGTTTTCTCCCATCCATCTTTTGGACCATAACGTCCTATCATTTCTGCCAATACACTTTTATCCTGGATTGCCAGGTTTTCAGAAGATTTATAAAATTTATCAATAGCAGCGGGAATTTCACTAAAATATTCAGATGTAAGCTCTTCAGGAGAAGTAAAATTAAGAACTTTACACACTCGTATAAGCATAGAAGAAGCAGATTTCAGTTTTCCACGAGATGGTTTAGTTGATATATAATAATCATACAGATCCTGCAGATTTTGCATTCAATCCCCATAAAGTGTATGTATTAAAATTTATACCCGATCATTCTTAGAAAGTCTTTCCGTTTCTTAATATCCTCATCAGTCTCAATACCTTTGCATTTCACACCGTCGACAACACCAAGTATTGCTCTTCCCTGCTCAGTTTCTGCTACTATGACCTGTGTAGGATTTGCAGTTGCGCAAAAAATCCTGGTTACCTCAGGAACACTTTTAATTGGATTTAGGATATTTAAAGGAAAAGCATTCCCCAAAAATATGATAAACGAATGGCCGGCTGATAAATTGAAAGCATTTTTCTTTGCCAGTTCAATGAGATCATCATCATTACCACTGAATCGTACCAGTGCATCCTGTGATGCTTCGCAAAATCCAAGACCAAATTTGATTGAAGGATTTACGTTAACAATAGCTTCATGAATATCTTCAACTGTTTTAATAAAATGTGAATGCCCTAAAATAAAGTTCATCTCTTCGGGTTTTTCAATTTCTATTATTTTTAGTTCCATTGTGTTCCCTTCAAAGATAATAAACTCGGGATTTAATATACTTAAATTTTACAATTAATCAATTATTTTGTCGTTCGCTTTTTTAAAAATCGATCGATGCTAGGACCGAGACTTAATGCTAAAAAAAGATAACTTGCCATTATGAAATAAATGAGATCTTCTATTAATTTTTTAAAACCAATTTTGTTTGAATTGCCTATGCTATGATAGCAGCCACAATCAATATTTAATCCACGTATCATTGCCAGACTTATAGCAAATATAAAAACAACCAGCATTGATGCTATCATCAAAGCACTGCTTCTGGTATATAAACCAATAATTAAAAACATACCACAGAAAAATTCTATCCAGGGTAAAATGAGAGCCAATATATTACTAAATATATCCGGCAAAATTTGATAATTTCGAATATCAGCAGCAAACGTGTAAGGATCTAATATCTTATCAATAGCTGCGAATACAAAAACGGATCCGATGATTAATCGAAAGATTATGGATAATATAGTGCTATATTTTGGATTCATTTTTTCAATTCTTTACTAATTATTTTCTGAGTTCCATTCTTCCCAGCCTCCTTTAAAAACTGTAACAGAGGTGTACTTCAGATACTGCATTTCCTTAGCCAGTCGTTCAGCCATGTTACATTGAGCATTTTCGCAATATACAATAACATGAAGATCCTTTGGAATTTTACTCAACATTTCCATCTTCGCCGAACGGCCCATATCGGCAGGAATGTTTATGGCATCCGGGATATGTCCCGACTTATATTCATCTTCTGTACGGGCATCTATAAATAAAACCTCTTTGTGTTTATGAATTTTTTTAATCTGGGCAACTGTCAGTTGTTTATCGTTATCAAATTTATATGGATGATATAGAATTGCAATCTGTTGTTCATTTACATAATTAAATACTAAGGCTGCCAGAATAGATATAAATATTATAATAATAACTTCTTTAATAATTACAGACTTGTCTTTTAATATTTCTTTACTATTCGTATTTATAATTTTCATAAATTGGTTCCGGCCACACGTACATCACCTTGACGTTCAGTAAATCCATTCGAATCAAGATATTCAAATAACGGTATCAGATATTTTCGACTGCAACCGGTAAAATCTCTTAGTACACCGACATCTATTTCTTTATGCTCTTTAAAATGCTGTCTTACGTATTCAATGAGTTCATCCAACATTTCTTGGTGAAGATAAAATTTAGCGCCAATAGATTTCAACTCACCGTTTTGGGTTAGTGATACAATTAAATCTTTTAATGTTTTGATATCTATATTTAATCGGGTTGCTGCTTCAGTTACATCAGGTACCGTGTATCGACATTGTCTAAACAATTTAATTATATCTTGCTTGATCTTAGTCACCCCGTCATCTTTTGAAGCCGTGCTGGAATTATATTCAGAACCATTAAATGTAATTCTTTCTGATTTAATAGCTCGTTCAAGTGTACGGTTTAAAAAGGGTTCACTAAATCGAAACGGTTTTAGCATGTTAAATAACTGTTGAAAATTGAAACCCCTTTTTAACTTATTTTTTTCATGCATTTTATCAATTTCAGATTCAATAAGCTGAATACTCCGATCCATAGACGCAGAACTCACATAATGTTTTGCATTTTTATAAGTAAATTCCGTTAAGTATTTCTGTTTTATCAGCTTTCCTAATATATCTACTATAACAGATTCGCTTTCAAACAAAATCCTTTTTATGGCAATAATAGTTAAAGTTCTGTATCCCAGAAAATCAAATACCTGTTTTACTTTTAGCATAAGATCATTACTTAAAAGATGATTAAAGATTTCCGACCATTTTTT
>JARRPN010000400.1:0-2801 GCA_037382875.1 Calditrichaceae bacterium
ACCAATTCCTGTTCATCTCCCGGAGCCATTGTAAAAGGTCCGGAACAAGCGAACATACGACGATCACCAGCTGCAAGATTATCACCCTGTCCATCCACATCAGTAGTTGCACCAGTTGGATCTCCAACCGGATCGCCATCCAATGGAAATTTTGTAGGATTTCCCGCTTTCGGACCGGATCCCGCATAATAAGGTGTCGGATCATTCAGATCGGTAGTAGGAATATATCCATTCATCATATTATACCAGGAATGCGTAAATTCCACATAATCGCCCATATCCGGATCGGAAATAGGAGAACCGGCTGCAAAGTAACCAAATGAAGTCATTGGTAAATTTTTATAACCAGTCTGATATTGCAAATCAATAACCGCGGTATCGGCATCATCGCCTGTCTGAACCCAGGGACCCTGGAAGAAGTCATATCCGGCTGCCGGTGGCACTAATCCAAAACCATCATAGTCATCATCTGAAGGACCGCCGTTATAAACATAATGCAAGCTTTTTTCTACATCACAGCCCACTAAATCATCACCTGCATTACCTAAGTCAGGATCCGAGTACTGAGCAACGAACATAGAATCAATATAAAATCCGGAATAATTAATTATTTTATATTTCTTAAATACAATCTGTCCAAGACCAGCACCGGGCTGATTGTAACCCCAAAGAGTAATTTGCAGTTCAAGACCCATGGGCGGTGAACCTGAATGAGCAATGGTTTTAGTCGGATTCAGGTCATTAACTACAAACCAAATTACCTGATCTGCATTAGCGATACCCGGATAATCACCGGCCATCTCATCAGCATAACCATCGGCGTCTAAAACCGGATTGTAGGTTCCATCGCCGTCAACATCAACATAAGGTGCGCCTAAATCTACCGGCCAGTTCTTCCAATCAGCCTTATATTGATCAATTACATCCTGTGCCTGTGACTCTGTTACAAGCGCTTCGGATATATTATTCAATTCTGCAGCATCTTTTGTAACCTGTGCCAGGGATAAGGTTCGCCAATCACTGCGAATTCTGTAAATCCTTGCACGATCATCATTTGCACTGGCTGCAGTCGCTCCATTCGGAATAAAATCTGCATCCAGTGTACCATCGCCTTCTGAAGTTATCCAACCCGGATCTGTACCGATACGATATCCTATACCTCCGACACGCAATGATATATCTGATGCACCACGAAGGTAACCACCCCAAATAATACCATCCATATAAATAGAAGCGGCAGTACCACGTGGATAATATCCGCCTGATCCCCCTGTAAAAGGATCGTGTCCCGTCTGACCGGTATAATTAGCCCAAAATCCCCAATTACCAATGTTGCTAAGCGTTTGGGTAACTTTACCAGCTGCCGTTTTCTGCAGTCCAGCTGTATAAGCCCTGGTTGTATTTTCTGCAGCAAATACATTGGCACTGTAAAGGATTATTAAAATCCCTAATAACACGATCAGGAGAAATATATTTTTTCTTTTTCTCATTTTATCTCCTCATTACTTTATCTTCATATTTCATTAAATGACTCTGTTAGAATTATATTAAAAAGAAACCTTCAATCCCATTAGGACCTGTCGTGGATTACTGTATAACTGACGGCCCAAAATGCGCCAGTAGGCCTGTCCATTATCAAGATTGATCGCTTCATAAAAATCTACGTAATCTTCTCCGTATGCATTTACATAGGAATCCCTTACATTTTCACTTATTGTACCGTCAAGAAAGCCGTCATTCTGCGCACTTCCGGTTGCTTCAAATACATTCACTACATTTTTCGTATTAAACAGATTATTGACACGTACATAAATGGTAGCCATTAATCTCTCAGTAATACTGAATGATTTATCCACACGTAAATCGACTTCATGATACCAAGGTGTTGTTGATGCATTTACAGGTTCCAGTGCTTTACGTGAACGTGTATCATTCATATAATCAACACCCACATCCGTCTGATCGGATTGACCTGGCGTAGCGCTAACTAAAGTAAAAGGATGGCCACTATTAAAATTATAAATCATATTCAAACCTAACAGTTCAAGAATCGGACCACCGTCATCCTTACCAAACCGATAATCAAGATTAATTGATCCTCTGTGCGTTTGATTGTAATCCAATGGATTAAGACGAGTTGGACGTTGAGATATCTGATCCACCGGTGAAAAATAGGACGTTTCACCTGAACCGGTACCTTCAGCATCCGTGTAGGTATAATTTAACTGGGCTTGTATCCGATTGATACGGCGCAGAGTCATTTTAAATTCAAGACCCTTTGTTGTAGCAAAGTCACCATTTGTTAAATAGTTATAGGACTGAATAGTCGCACCGGCAGTAGGCACAATTCTGTCAACCTGGACCTGGCCTTTAACGTTTTTATAAAAACCAGTAATATCAATTGCGGCATTATCACTAACCTGCTGACGGAATCCAATTTCGTAGGAAGTTGTACGGATTGGATCCATATCAAAACCTAATGGATCTAAGTAAAAATAGCCACCGCCAATCTGTCTTCCATATTCTCTGGAGCTATTATAAAAATCATTAAATTCCGGCATTTGTACAAATTTACCATACTGTGAATAAAATACCGTTTTTTCACTAACAGGGAAAGAAATTCCCACACGAGGGCTGACATACATGAAAGGATCTTTCTCTTCCCATTCACTCGGATCAACTATACTATTTTCCTGATCAATTATCGGATCTGCAGGATCTTTGAGTTTTCGATCTTTAGAATCGAAATAATCAAAGCGTAAACCGGCATTAATTATAAGGTCCTTATACTCAACTTTATC
>JARRPN010000401.1:0-5381 GCA_037382875.1 Calditrichaceae bacterium
CGGGATGTTTACTGTCGTTGCCCCCGCTTCGATCGCTGCTTCAACCACTTCGGAAAGATAGCCAATATCGGTACGACCGGCATCTTCTGCGGAAAATTCCACATCATCACAAAAAGTTTTGGCATACTGAACGGCATCATAGGACATTTTAATAACGGTTTGTCTCTTTTCCTCAATTGTACTACCATATCGGGCATCACCAAATTTACCCATAATATGATAATCCGAGGTACTTGAAAACGTATGGATGCGTTTTTTCGGTGCATTCTGTAATGCTTCAGCTGCTTTTTTAATATCCAGTTCCTTGGCACGGGCCAAAGCAGCTACAATGATATCGACTTCATTAGAAATGCGCTCCACAGCCTCAAATTGCTGTGGCGAAGACACTGGAAATCCTGCTTCAATGACATCTATTTTCAATTTTGCCAACTGATGGGCAATTTCAACTTTTTCCTGCACATTCAACGATGCACCAGGCGATTGCTCTCCATCCCGCAGCGTCGTATCGAAAATTACAATTCGATTATCCATTTTATTTATCCTCATCTCTCCTTTAGAGTGTAAATACACCTAAAGCTTGTTCATTATAGACTTCTTCAAAATTAGTTAAAATGGCGTCTGTCATCTGCTGTGTGGAAACCAATTCATAGCCTTCGCTGTGAATATCGACGGTCCGTTTACCCTGTTTTAAAGTATTCTCGATAGCGGCATCAATTAACTCGGCAGCTTTAGTCATCTGAAAACTTATCTCAAACATCATTGATACAGAGGAAATGGCCGCGATCGGATTAGCTTTATTCTGTCCGGCAATATCCGGCGCACTGCCATGTACCGGTTCATAAAGAGCATATTTTTCACCCAGACTTGCTGATGGCAGCATGCCCAGGCTTCCCGTAATCATACCACCTATGTCGCTTAAAATATCACCAAACATATTTGATGTTAAAATCACATCAAACTGGCGTGGATTTCGCACAATCTGCATAGCTGCATTATCAACATACATATTCGACAATTCGATATCCGGGAAATCTTTATGCACCTCGGCTACTATTTCACGCCAGAACTGCGATACTTCCAGTACATTAGCTTTATCTACAGAAGTTACTCTACGGCTGCGATTTTTTGCGAGTTCAAACGCCTTTCGGGCAATGCGCTCAACTTCGGATCTCGTATAGGACATTGTGTTCCAACCTTTATCCTTATCATAACCCCGAGGTTCACCGAAATAGATCCCACCCGTTAACTCGCGTAAAACGATAAAATCGGTTCCATCCAGCACTTCCTTTTTTAGAGATGAGTCATTAACAAAGGCCGGAAAAATCTTTGATGGCCTTATGTTAATAAAGAGCTCCAATTTTTTTCTAAGTTCAAGCAATGCCGCTTCCGGTTTTAAATGATGTGGTAAAGATTCCCATTCATAACCGCCCACAGCACCCAGTAGCACGGCATCCGAACCATAACATGCTTGTAACGTTTCTTCAGTTAATGGCTTTCCATATTTATCATAAGAACAGCCACCCATTAATCTTTCATCAAACTGTAAAGTCATATCAAATTTTTCAGCCACAGCTCTGGCTACCTTTACAGCACTTTCTATAATTTCATTACCGATACCATCGCCCGGTAATAAGGTTATTTTTGTTGCCATATTATCCTCAATCTAACCTATACTTATTTTTTCAACCATGACATCATTTTGCGAAGTTCAGCGCCAACTTTTTCAATTGGATGGGTTGTATTATTTTCTCTTAGTTTTTTCAGATTTGGCTGACCTTTTTCATTCTCTTCGATCCATTCTCTGGCAAAAGAGCCATTCTGGACTTCAACCAGAGCTTCTTTCATTGCCTTTTTTGCTTCCTGTGTAATGATCCTTGGTCCACGGGTCATACCACCATATTCTGCTGTGTCACTGACAGAATAATTCATACGTGATAAACCGCCTTCATAATAAAGATCAACGATTAGTTTCATTTCATGCATACATTCAAAGTAGGCCAGTTCCGGTGGGTAACCGGCTTCAGTCAGTACTTCAAATCCCATTTTGATCAATTCAGCAGAACCGCCGCAAAGTACAGCCTGTTCACCAAACAAATCGGTTTCTGTTTCATTCTTAAAATTAGTTTCGATAACGCCGGCACGAGTTCCGCCAATACCCCTTGCCCAGGCCAGTGCTATATCTTTAGCATCGCCTGTATGATCCTGCTCAACAGCGATCAAACATGGTGTACCAGTTCCCGTTTCAAATGTTCTGCGGACTAAATGCCCCGGACTTTTGGGTGCAATCATAATTACATTAACATTTTTAGGTGGTACAATTTGTTTATAATGAATGTTGAATCCATGAGCAAAAGCAAGCGTATTGCCCTCATCCAGATTATCGGCTATTGCCTGATCATAGACTTTTTTCTGCAACTGATCCGGTAACAATACCATAATAACATCCGAACTTTTGACTGCTTCAGCTGCTTCTTTGACTTCCAGGCCAGCATCTTTTGCAGCATTCCATGGTTCGCTATCTTTTAGTTCAGCTACGCAAACATCCATGCCACTGTCTTTTAGATTGAGTGCATGGGCATGTCCCTGGCTGCCGAATCCTAATATGGCAAGCTTCTTTCCTTTTAAAACATCCAATGAAGCATCATCATCATAATATACTTTCATCTTCTTCCTCTCATGAATTTGTCTTTTCTGATTAAAAATAGGCACAAAAACGTCGACAAAGTTAAATAATTCTTGAGAAAACCTTTCAGGAGTGAATTAAAATGCCCTGCTCGATTATTGTCGGTGCCTTCTGGGGTTAATTCCGAATGGTGTCAAGACTTCTACCAACGCATTGATCTTGGCAGGCGGTCCAGTAACTTCCAGCGTAATGAACTGGCTGTTAATATCGACTACGTTACCTCTGAATATATCACAAACATTTTTCACTTCTTCCAGGGATGCTCTTTGATAATTAACTGAAATCAAAGCAAGCTCACGTTCAGTTCGTTCAAACTCAGTTAAATCCACAACCTTAATTGTGTCAACCAGACGATTGAGCTGTTTGACTACCTGGTCAATGATCTGATCATCGCCACGCGTAACGATTGTCATTCTGGATATTTCTCTGATTTCGGTTTCGCCAATGGATATACTGTCAATATTAAATCCTTTTGCGCTGAACATAGTAGCAACACGATCAAAGGCACCGAAGGTATTTTCAACGAGAACGGTTATTGTATGTCTCATGATTATATCATCCTTTGCGGGTTAAGACGTTTAACAATCATATCGGAAATAGATCCACCGGATGGTACCATCGGGAAAACCATATCTTCTTTTACAACTCTGAATTCGGCCAGCATGGGACCATCTGTTTTTGCCAATAATTTATCGATAATATCATCGACTTCATCTATTTTATCGGTTGCAACGGAAGGTATTCCAAAGGCCTCGCCTACTTTAACAAAATCAGGATTGCTCGCACCCAAATCAGTGAAACTATATTTTTCCGCATGAAATAATTCCTGCCATTGTCTTACCATGCCGAGAAAACTGTTATTCAGTATGATAAAATTAATCGGTAGTTTAAGATAAGCAGCTGTAATTAATTCCTGGATATTCATCTGAAATCCGCCATCGCCGCTGATTGAAATAATTGGACGATCCTGAACGGCCACAGCTGCACCAATAGAAGCCGGCACTGAAAATCCCATGGTACCTAAGCCACCACTGGTCAGGTGAGAACGGGGATGATTAAATTTATAATACTGGGCAGCCCACATTTGATGTTGTCCAACATCAGTTACAACGATAGCTTCGCCTTGTGTTTTTTCAGAAAGTTTTTCAAGTACAAGTTCGGTTCGCAGCTTACCATCTTCTTTTTCATAATGCAACGGACAATCTTCTCTCCAGGCATTTATCTGTTTCATCCAATGAGATACATCCGGTTTGTCCGGCATGGCCTGTCTTAATTTTACCCGTTACTCGATCATCAAAGCGGGCACCGAGTGCAACAAGACAATCACAATTATTAACCGCTTGATTGGCCCAATAGGTACCATGCATATCCAGCATTCCCAGTGATTGTTCACTAGTACCGGGAAATGCGCCCAATCCCTGCAGAGTCATTGTCACAGGAAGACCATAATCTATAGCAAAAGAACGCAATTCCTGCGAAGCATTAGCCATAATCACACCCCCACCGACGTAAAGGAGCGGTCGTTTGGCTTTACTTATTATCTGGGCGGCCTTCTTAATCTGGTTTACATGACCGGTATAATTTGGTTTATAACCACGAATAGCCACATTATCAGGATAGTTAAATTCACATTCTGCATTAATGACATCTTTAGGAAGATCGACAAGCACCGGTCCAGGACGTCCAGTGGATGCAAGATGAAATGCTTTGCGAATGGTTGGTGCTAAATCTTTTACATCACGAACGATGAAATTATGTTTGGTGATCGGACGTGTAATACCCATGATATCCGCCTCCTGAAATGCATCGTTTCCAATTAAATGGGTCGGTACCTGACCGGTAAATACGACCAATGGCGATGAATCCATATAAGCATTAGCGATACCCGTGACTGTATTAGTCGCACCAGGTCCAGATGTAGCCAATACGACACCAACTTTCCCGGTAGCCTTGGCATAGCCTTCGGCCATGTGAGTCGCACCCTGTTCATGACGACATAAAATATGAGTCAGAAATTTAATATCATATAATTTTTCATATATTTTGAGAGTAGCCCCACCCGGATAGCCAAAGATAAATTCAACTTTTTCTAGTTTTAGACATTCAAAAAATATATCTGCACCTGACATTTTTTGTTTACTTGTCATATTCTCTATCTCCCTGATGATTATTGTCCTGGGTTTTTTAATACTGCACCTGTATGAGCAGAAGTTACCATACTTAAATATCGAGCCAGATAACCTTTTTTAATTTTAGGCTCAAAATCGGGTAATTTTTTTAAACGATTTTTAATTTCACTATCGCTTAATTTTACTTCTAATTTCTTATTAGGAATATCTATTGAAATAATATCACCATTTTCCAGCGCAGCAATCGGTCCTCTATCTGCTGCTTCCGGAGAGACATGCCCGATACAAGCACCGCGCGTACCACCGGAAAAACGTCCATCGGTTATCAGAGCTACTTTATCGCCGAGTCCCATCCCCATAATCGCACTGGTTGGTGATAGCATCTCCGGCATGCCCGGTCCGCCTTTGGGACCTTCATAACGGATCACAACCACATCACCAGGTTGGATTTCCTTTTTGGATATACCTTCTAATACAGCATCCTGAGAATCATAAATTCGAGCCGGACCTTCATGCACCAGCATTTTTTCATCCACTGCTCCAGTTTTAACAACCGAGCCCTGAGGCGC
>JARRPN010000402.1:0-3961 GCA_037382875.1 Calditrichaceae bacterium
CCAGCAAACTTTCAAATAAGCTGGACTGATAACAGCGACGATGAAACAGGCTTCAGTATTGAACGCAAAAAAGATAGTGGATCATTTTCGGAAATCGGTACCGTTGCAGCTGATGTCACCGAATATACAGATACAATTACAGAAAGCGGTGATTATTCATATCGTGTGCGTGCAATAAAGGGAACGGAATATTCGGATTATTCAAATACCGTCAGTGAAACTATTGCTGCTCCGACAGAACATACAACAAATATTACTACGAGCGAAACCTGGAGTACGGGTATTCATATTATTGATGGGTACCTCTATGTGAGTAATGGTGCTGTTTTAACCATCGAAGCCGGAAGCATAATAAAATTTTCTGAGAGCGCAGCATTAGTAATTCAGACCAACAGCGGACTCATTGCAGATGGTACCACCAGTACAATTACCTTTACAGGTGTGGCTGCAGAAAATGGTTACTGGCGATTTATTTGGTTTAATGACGATGCATTAAATGCAAGTTGTAAACTTATTAATTGTATTATTGAATATGGAGGTGGTTATAGCGACAATTCGGCAGAACTTGTAATTGATAATGATGCCACTGTAAATAATTGTACTATCCGAAATAGTTCCTCAAACGGTACAATCATAGATGATGAAGCCAGGCCAACATTCAGCAATAATACAATCACATTAAATGATGGCAGTCCAATTTATGCCGGATTTACAAGTGCTGCCAGTATTGGTTCCGGTAGTTATTCGGGTAATGTAAGTGACTTTATCGATTTGGATAATGGTACAATTACAGAAAATGGAACAATTTTAATGCAAGATGTCCCTTATCGCTTGAATGGATACAATTATGTACAAAATTCAATTTTAACTATATCAGCGGGTGCAAATTTTCTGATGAATGCAGCTTCTGCCTTGATTATAGACACAAACGGCGGGTTAACCGCAATTGGCACCGAATTAGACTCAATAAAATTTTCTGGCTATGCTGAACAAAAAGGATACTGGCGGTTTGTCGTTTTCGAAGAGGATGCATTGGATGCTGATTGTGATTTGCATTACTGTGTTTTCGAATACGGTGGCGGTTATAGCTCCAGCAGTGCAATTGTTATCATCAATAATGATGCGACAATAACCAACTGTGCTGTCAGAAACAGTGAATCACATGGCGTTGAAATTTCCGCTGCTGCCCGTCCAACATTTAATGATAATACCGTAACGATGAATGATAGGAGTCCAATTCATGGCGATTTTGAGAGCATGACATCGATTGGTTATGGAGACTATAATGGAAATGTTGATGACTTTATAGATCTGGAAAATGGTACCCTTTCCGAAGTTGGTACTCTAAAAAAACAAAATGTACCATATCGTTTGAACGGATATAATTATATAGAAGAAGCCACATTAACCATCGAGGCAGGTTCTGTTATATATTTAAATGAGAGTGCGGCATTGATTGTTAATACAAACGGCGGAATGATTGCCCAGGGCACAATGGATGAATTAGTTCAATTTTCGAGCAATGTTGCTGAGAACGGCTATTGGCGATTTATTCATTTCACCGATGTAGCAAAAGATGCTGATTGTATTATGGATTATTGCCAAATTGAATATGGAGGAGGATATAGCTCTAGCAGTGCCAGTTTAATTATAGATAATGACGCAGAAATAACCAACAGCACCATACGATATAGTGAATCCAATGGATTGATGATAGGTGATGAACAGGCTGCACCAACCATCAGCAACTGTACAATAACGCTCAACGATAAAAGCCCTATTATGGCTGAATTTGAACACCTTGGATCAATCGGTTATGGTGATTATAGCGGAAATACATCTAATTTTTTAGAAATTGCTTCAGGTACACTAACCAATTCCATCACTCTAAAAAAACAAAATATTCCGTACCGTCTTAACAGTTATAGTTATATTAATAATGCCACTCTCACAATTGAAGCTGGTACAACCATTCAAATGAATAACGCTTCAGCCCTTATCGTGGATGAAAATGGCGGCCTTATAGCTGACGGTACCAGTGAGACCATCACATTTACAGGATATGTTGCCTCTAATGGTTACTGGCGGTTTATCATATTTGAGGATGATGCTATTAATGCAAATTGTGAATTAACCAATTGTGTACTGGAATATGGCGGTGGTTACAGTAGTTCGAGCGGAATAATCGATGTACGAAATGTAGCAACAGTTACAGATAATACAATCCGTCATAGTTCTAGTTATGGCATTATATATGATATAGATTCCGGTGCACACGGTGATTATTTATCAAATAATACATTTAGTGATAATACAGCAGGCGATGTTAACGGCTATTAATAATGTTGAAGCTCTCACCAATAGCGTATCCGGGAAATCCGGGTACGCTTATTTTTATTGATTGATGATCTCATTAGCCCATCTTTCAATAATATGAACCTGATCCTGAATAGAAAGATTTGATGTATCCAGCTCGCGGGCATCAGCTGCTTTTTTTAACGGGGAGGCTGTACGTGAAGAATCCAATTTATCACGATTGGCAATTTCATCTTTAACTTCATCAAAAGAAATTTTTTCACCGCGTTTTTCCAATTCAATTAATCGGCGTTCTGCACGCTGTTCAATCGATGCAACCATAAATACTTTTAAATCAGCATTTGGCAGGACTACTGTTCCTATATCACGACCATCCATAACCACCCCACCCTGTTCAGCCATGGCCTGTTGCAGTTGAACCATTTTATTACGTACCTGCGGGTAAGAGGAAATTATACTTATAACTTCATTAATCCGGGGAGGCCCCCGTATCAATATAGATATATTGTAATTTCTCTGCTAGAATTTTTGCGGTGGTACTTTTTCCCGATGCGGCCGGGCCATCAATAGCAATCGTAATATTTTGTTTCATTTATTCTTTCATTCTCGATCCAAGCTCTTCTTCAAGAAACAACCAGCCAACAATTTTTCCCGGTTCAATGGTTTTTGATTCTGTCCAGTATTCACGATCCCGATCATATTGTGAACTGGTATCATCCATAGGAATGGCATCGATTTCTTCTTTGATTTTTTTCAGACGCTGCTGCCAATGCTCAAAATTTTTCTCTCTTAAATCCAACCAGCCTTCAGATGTCCAACGTTCTATATTTTCCTCGGTGAGGTCAAGGGTATTCGTACCGCGATATGCTGGAATTTTCATTACTGGTCCGCGTAACAGACGTTTACCATCACCCATTAATATGGGAATACCTATTGATAATATATCTGATCTCAGTTTCGGATCGGTTTTGATTAGCTCTTCCGCAGAAGCAGCCAGATAACCGGCACTCTTATTAATCACATCATCCATACTGAATTTACAACGATTTAATAGATAAACTTCATATAAAAGCTTGCTGAGTTTGGGAGGACCCAGCAATTCAAATGCGACACTGTCGCAATCATGTTTATTTTGCAGACGACTCATTTTCTGAAGAGCACTCCTGCGTAATGAACCGGCACGATATGTTGGCCCCATGGTTGCATTATCCAGAGCATTAATAATATCATGTCCCGTATTACCGCCAAGAATTTCATAAATAACGTTATTAGCTATTTCTTCCGGTGTTACAAATTCCATCTGCCCGCGTGACGTGATAGCGGTAAATTCTTCATAACTAAAAATACCATTCTCACCCGTATCGATATAGACTTTCTTCAACGTATCATTGAGTTTATGCCAGGGGCCTTTTTTCATATCACGTTCCATAGTGCCCTTAAGTTTTATAGCTTTTTCTATCGGACAATCATATAAATCAACAGGTTTTCCGGCTTTTTTGATTTCTCCATATTCAATTTTCTTCCAGGCTATAGCAGCGGTTGGTTTTATTTCTTTTGTGATTGGAGCATCCGGTGTACGCGCCATGAGCCACAATAAAAGGGTATGGGCACCAGCAATGGCCGATTTACTTAACAGCATCCGGGA
>JARRPN010000403.1:0-2794 GCA_037382875.1 Calditrichaceae bacterium
TACAGCTTTCTCAATAATTAATTTCTCAGAATAGCTATTATATGGTAGCCAATATTCTTTAAATTCATCAATTCCATCTGCATTGAATACTTTAAGTAAGACCTCATTTTGAATCTCAGAAGCACCTTTGTCATAAACAACACGTTTTCTATCATCTAATAAATAAACAGCACAATCATTTGGATAAGCATCAGCTTCAGGAGCATTTTTAATTAGTAGATTTATATCAATGGATTTAAATTGACTAAATATTGAATTTTTACCTTCCAATTCTCTTAAACGCATCCTGGAATTATAATCGGTTGCAGAATACTTTAATGCAGTTCGATATGCCTGAATTGCTTCGTCCTTATCACCAGCCCCTTGTTTTATCTCACCCAGCTTGGCCCAATAGACAGAAAAGTATGGGCATAATTCTAAACATTCTTTCATATATTTCTCAGCTTTTTCATAATCCTGAATTTGAGTAAATACATTTGCCATTCCGAAATAAAGACCGGTTCCAGCAGGGTCCAATTTCAGCATTTCATTAAAAGTATTTTCAAAATTATCAATTTGAGAAGCTGTAAAATAGGTATTGCCTAATTGAATATATGCTGCTTCAGTACGGCGTTGTTTTATAAAATCTTTATATATTTTAATAGCACCGTCATAGTTTTGAGTTGTTCGTATTGAAAAAAGTGCAGAAAGATAAACGATATCCCAATTATTTGGATATTTCTCATATGCATTTTTCAGTATTGCCAGTGCTTGATCTATCTGTCCTTTTTTTAATTCAATATTGACCTGCATTAACAAAGCCGTTGCACTTTGTGGTAACAATTTTGCATATCGATTTGTAATATTCTCTAATTGATCCAGATCTTCATTTTTAAAGTACTCTGAAAATTTCTGTTCCAAAACAGAAGGAATATCAGGATACAGCGAAAAAATTCTTGTCATTGTCGCATCAATTTCATCGTATTTTTCTCCTCGGACATAAGCTTCCAGCAATTGATTTTTAATTAGAACACAATCCGGCATTCTTTTTTCCGCATCTCTTAATACAAGTTCAGCCTCAATGGCCTTATCATTCCGAAGGTAACAATCAGACAGTAAAAGATAATTTTCTATATAATCAGGATGTTTTTTTATCTGCTTTTCAAAATACAGCTCAGCAAAATTTCTGATGTGCTTCACTGATACTTTTGCATGCGCGGGATAAGACTTAGCATCTGTAGCGATTTTTAAATTATCTATTTTGTAGCCATTTGCATCCGTTATGCGAACCAAAAAATTACACTGTGTTATTTCAGAATAGCCACATTTTATAAGTAACCGATTCCATCCTTGCTGTAATTCTGTCTCAGCATTATAGGTATCAAGATCATTATTATTTTCATCTAGACATGATATAATTTCTTCGTCATTAAGAAAGGTCTTTAACGAACCTGAGGTACCAACACGTATTTGGACAATCTGTTTTTCTGGTGAATAAATAAAACTATTCCCATAAAAAATGGCTCCATTTTGAGCAAAATATCGCGTAAAATCAATCCACTTATCACGTCGTATTTTGTTGATCCGAAACCATTTTACGGGTATCCCGTTTTTTCCTTCATATATTTCACTTTCTTTATATTCCAATTCCGGATCAAATATTTTATCATATCCGGAAGCTGAAATATTTTCGAACGGACCGATTAATGTCCATTCGTCGATCGCATTAAGTTTATTAAAATACTCATTCGCTAATTCTATATCACCATATTCCTGATGGTATCTTCCCATCATTTCCATAGCACCAGCCCTAAGTACACCTGTTTCATCCGCCTCTTCAGTCATACTAGGAAATATCTTTATCAATCCTTTATCTTTATTTACACGTGGTATCAATAATCCTCTTTTTGTAAGGTAAGCAGCAAATACATACGGATATGGATTTTCAAGATTTTTCAAAGCTTTATTATACCATTCCCAGGCAATTTCATTTTTTTCTTTTAATTGCATTAAGTAGGAAAGTGCCAGGTATGGTCTTGAATCCTTCTCATCTTTCTCAATGGCTTTTAAGAAAGTATTTTCAGCTTCAGAAAAATTATTCTGAGCAAGCTGCTGCCATCCTTCATTAACATATTCAGATCCAGATGATTCTGATGCATTAGCTAAAATTGAACAAATCAATAACAAAAACAGAGTTAGAGAAAAAGATGTTTTACACATGATGCAGAACCTTCCTTGTTTAATTTATAAAATTCCTTCATTTATATATCCAGGAAGAAATGTTTACCAAGCCTAAAAATGGAGTTAGAAATATAGTTTTAATTTCCGTGAAATAAATTTCAATCCATTTTTAATTACATTACCTATATTTTTGATAAATATTCAATATATTTATCGGATAATGATCTATATAAATATGCTCAAGTCTGATTAAGAAATGTTTTATTCAATGCTTTAAAATTATAATCAAAAAAATATTTAAATGCAAAATTTGAAGAATTAAATTATTAGGTATAATTATGAGATAGAACGATAAATAAAACTCATCCAATTTTCATTAATCGTGCTAAATTTAATCTGGGAAAGCCTGAATACATACACTTGTATGCTACACGTTGATTAATAAAAAATAATAGAGTGAAATGAACAGTTTTCTCTGGAATTATTAATTTGTTTAACTTTGCCAAAATCTAAAATGTCAAACCTGTTCTGAGTATTTATTCATATCGTAATGCTTCAACCGGGTCTACACTGGCTGCTTTGCGTGCCGGGAAAAATCCCGCCAGTAAACCAATCATAGCCAGTAAAAAAATAG
>JARRPN010000404.1:0-2794 GCA_037382875.1 Calditrichaceae bacterium
AATAAAACCTTATCCGACTACAAAGATGCCGATTGATTTAAGTGCTGAAGAAGGTATTCCGGAAGAACCTGATGCTGCTCCTGTTAAATAGAAGAAGAAAAAGAAGACCAATACATGGGTTGGAAAGTGCTAGTATAACGCGCTTTTAATTATAATAAAAAATATTCCGAGCGTCAGATATGTTTTATATTACTTAACTGGCGCTCGGATTTTAATTAGAATGCTGGAACCAATTGGAACCGGCTTTGTCAAATCAATAAGCGAGAAAAAAATGTCAAAATTAAATTCATTTGATATTCATGATATTTATACCATATCGGGACCTCAGATATCTGAAATATATGAAAAGAACAAAATGACGGTGCATTTTCAGGGTATGTCTAAATGTTTGCAGTTTCCGCATACCGTAGCTATCATGGGAGCGCCGACCTGTTCCATCGGAATTTCCCCTTACGGTCTTTATAATCGATTTAACGATGCCGGACGTCTTATCATGTTAAACCAAAAGGCGGTTCAGTTTGGCTCCGCGCCATATATCAGCACTTACGAGGGAGAAACGTTATTAACTCAACTGCCGACCGGCGAAACTGAGGCAGACGATATTCCGGCGCTAAAAAATTACTATCCTGCACCGATCCCCAAAGAAAATATCAAAATGACCATTGCCACCCCTTCTCTGGAAATCGAATACACTATGGAAGACGTGAAGGTGACAAGAAGGCTGATCTCACCGTTATTATCAGGTAATGAGCAAACGCTGATGCCGATAAGTGTTGAGGAATTTATTGTAGAAAATAACACTGATGAGGAACAGGACTATACGTTGGTGGTGCCACGACCTTCGCTGGTTAATTTACAGGAAAAAGAGCTTAAGCCCACAGATCAGGATAGTGCTTTCGTGAGTAGTGCCGCTGTTTATGGGCAAAAACATGAAGCGTTTGAACTGGATGGCATTCACGGTGTGATAATGGGCAGCACGGAAACTGAAAACAAAATGTTAATTGCTGTATCCGAGGTTCCTGGTGTTGCAGTGGATACTCAACCCTATTTCTTATTGAACAAATACGCCGGCGATCTTCTTATTACAGAAAATGGTAACTTTTATGAAAAATGCGAACCCATTAACAGAAGAGATTATGGGGCCGCTGTAAGTTTAACAATGACTTTACAGCCGGGCGAATCAAAGACCATTCCTTTTGCCGTTGTTCTGGACTTCCCTGTTCAGAATTATATTGATGGAAAAACATTTGATAGAAAATACATTCAGAATTTTAAAAATGCCGATACCCGGGCGCTTGATATGGTTAAGATTGCTTTGGATAATTATCCCAAATGGTGGGATCGCACATTAACGATTCAGGAACGGATCTTTGATTTGATTTCATCCAGTGCTTCCTATCAAAATGATTCCGAAGGCGCTTATCGTCTTACCAGACTAATGCTGAACGAGCTCCATTTCCCGTTATCTAATGCCTGTATCTGGGTTGAAGATGAAAATGTTGAACGAGCCCGTTTTTTGGAATGTTTTGACTACTCTTATATCGATCCTTCTGATGTGGACTGGTATTCAATGGTATTGTTAATGCTTTTCCCGAAGGTGGAAATGAATTTATGCCAGGCATTTATTGATTCAATTAATGCCGTTGATCCTACACCACGATGGTACCACCTTCACGCATCTTTTGTTGAAGCAAGGATGCATTTTGAAGAAAATCCTGAAGAATATGAAGGTAAAAAGTTGACTCAGATCCGCGATGATTTTAAAACTCTTGGCAGCGTAGCTCATGATGTGTGCATGTTATCAAAAGGACATCCTCTGCGCAATGTCAGTGATTATGCCTGGTACAATAATAATTACTGGGTTGATCTTTATCCGAAACTGATGATGCGTGTGCTGAGAAATGTGAAATTCACCGGTGATATGGAATTCCTGAAATCAAATTGGGAAACAATGAAATTTGGATTAGAATCACTATTAAAACTTGATTTTGATAACGACGGCATTCCCGAAGGTAACCCGGATGATGTGAAAAATACATTCGACAACCTGGTGCTGTTTGGCGCTGACGCTTATGATGCCACACAATTTCTTGGCGGCTGCCAGGCGCTCATTAAGATGGCGCAAATGCTCGGTAAAAAAGAGGACGAAGAACATATCCAGAAAATATATGATAAGGCCTGGAATAGTTTTGAGCAGTTGTGGCGCGAAGATAAAAATAAAAAAGGTGAAAAACTGGAGTATTATATTACCTGTTTCGATCCGAAAACCGGTAATGAAAACACCGATGTTTTTATGAATCAGCTTGATGCTTTGTGGTATTTGACTGCAATTGGTGAAGAACAATCCATTCCGGAAGAGCGTGTTAAAAAGATTCTAAAAACAATATATGATACCAACAAAGCCTTTATGGGCTGGGCAATGTGTAAAACAAAAGATGGTGAGATGGTTGAATCGGAACAGGGACAGGATGTTTACACTACATCCAATTATGTCTTTGCCCAATTGTTGGAATATTACGGCATGGTTGAAGAAAGTAAAGAGGTTTACAAGCATATGGATCGCGTGGTATTCGAATATGCAAACACTATGACCACACCGGACAACCTTAGAGCAGAATTGGAAATGGAAGAGGGTGAAACTGAAGCAGGTCCCCATTACATCGTTGCAGCCTATCCGAGACCCGGGGCAGTCTGGAGTCACCTGGTAATTAATCACATAAAGGATTTACAGGCAAAGAATATGGCTATAACTGTTGATCCGTAAGACCTGATACCTTTCTATCCCTGGCTGATG
>JARRPN010000405.1:0-2791 GCA_037382875.1 Calditrichaceae bacterium
GTGTCTTATTATTCCTGATATTATTATTCATTTCAAGCCTATCTTCGGTAGTGCTCATCGGAAAATACAATTACTATCTGCAGAGTATAGTTTACATGACTGTGTTTTTATTCAATGTCTTGCTCATCAGCACGCTTTCACTCAGATTTGTCTATCCGCTCATCAGTATGGAGGGCATCGCATTTTGGAAAATAAAAACATCCCCAATAAATATTCATAAATATTTTTTTACACGATTAATTCCTCACATCATACTGATATTTATTATTTCGCAATTATTAAGTGTTTTTTCCAATTATCAGTATTCTTTACAGTTAATAATAATATCTGCAATTATAAATGCTGCCATTGTTCCAGGTATCATCTTTTTAAATTTTGGACTTGGAGCATATTTTGCTGATTACAAAGAAAAAAATCCAATTCGCATCGCTTCATCCCAGGGTGCATCGATTACTTTCATGGTTATACTTATAGGTTTAGTACTTCTCATCGCCGGAGCCTTTAAACCTTTTTTAATCTATTTTGAAAACTATGCCAGGTATAGGATTTATAACATCAATGCTCTATTAGAAGTATCAATTTTTATTGCGATTGTTTCAATTATTATCAGTATATTTACCTATCGTATAGCTCTAAAATCACTAAAAAGAGATTTTTGATAAAATAAGCTAAAAATATGAAAATTAAAATATATTAATAAGGAGTACAGTATGCCTGTAAAACCATCTGACAAAGAAGAAGCCTATTTTGTCCGCCAGGAATTTGAGCGGCGTAAAAAAACCGAGGAAGAAAGACTAGCCAAACTTAATGAGCAGGAACTGCAAAGACTTAAAGATTTGCATTACATGCATTGTCCAAAATGCGGCCATAATTTAATCGAAATTGATTACAAGGGGATTGCTGTAGATAAATGTTCTCACTGTGATGGTGTCTGGCTGGATGCAGGCGAGCTGGAACAAATATCACATCTGGAAAAAGGTAAACTGGAACGCTGGTTTAGTGCATTCAAAAAGTAATAATCGTATGACTAAATTTTATATTTAAATCACTGAAATAGGATAGAGTGTTTATAAACCTGCTTGTATTACATGTTGCATAGCAATATATTTAACTTGTCCGTTACTTAGTTTAGATGAGTGCAAATATGAATTTATTTAAATGGATAAAATCTTCAGATGAACAGAAGGAAATAATAAAATTCAATTTTTCCAATCCCTGGTATCTGATAACAGCACTTGCTCTTCTGAAACTTATCATTCATTTTCTCACCAGCACCAATTACGGATTACAACGTGATGCATATCTTTACATTGCAGAAGCACATCATCTTAGTTTTGGCTATATATCTATTCCTCCATTAACACCTGTACTGATACGCGTTATGGAATTAATTTTTGGTGATTCTGTATTTGCTGTCAGGATATTACCGGCATTAATAGGCGCAGTATCCATTGTAGTTATAGCTAAAATAGTACTCGAGTTTGGAGGAAAGCACTGGGCTATTTTATTAGCCTGTGTTAGTTTCCTGATGTCTCCGGCATTTTTAAGATCTAATTCCCTCTTGCAGCCAGTAAGTATAAATCAGTTTTTTTGGCTTATCAGCTTATATGTCGTAATAAAAATGGTGAAATACAGAAAAACAGAATATTGGGCTTATCTCGGTATTATCTGGGGATTGGCATTCCTCAATAAATATTCCATTGTATTTTTGGCTTTTGCTGTTTTTTTAGGATTATTGGTATCCAAGCGCAGATATCTGATCCAATCGCCCAACCTTTTTATTGGCTTTGGATTTGGGTTATTAATCATCTCACCGAATTTAGTTTGGCAGCATATGCATAACTGGCCAGTTATTACGCATATGGTAGAACTCACGAACAATCAACTGGTGAATGTAAATATCGTTGACTTTCTGACTATGCAATTATTTATGAATGCGAATGCTCTATTAATCTGGTTTTTTGGATTTCTCTTTCTATTATTCTCTAAAGAAGAAAAATCATATCGTGTTCTGGGATTCACATATATATTTCTTTTATTAATTCTAATTGGTCTAAAAGGAAAATTTTATTATACCCTCGGAATATATACAATGTTATTCGCTGCCGGTGGCTATTTTTTTGAGAAACATTTAAAAGGTGGATGGTCTGTTATAAATAAAATTCTCTTAGTATTAATTATCATATCTGCCTTTCCAATCTTGCCATACAGTCTACCTGTGTTATCCTATGATTCATTGGCTGCTTACTGCGGAGTTACGGCGAGCAAAGGTTTTGTAGGTCCGCTACGCTGGGAAGATGGGCAGATACATGCCATTCCACAGGATTACGCAGATATGACCGGCTGGACTGAACTAGCCGGAATTGTAAGAAATACCTATAATTCTCTAACAGATGAGGAAAAGAATCGCACAGCCATATTCACTGGAAACTATGGGCAAGCCGGTGCGATCAGATACCATACAAAAAATGACGGATTACCGGAGCCAATTAGTTTTAATGATAATTTTATACTTTGGGCACCCAGCAATGTGGATATCGATGTATTGATTTATGTAAATTATGATACTACAGATGTTTCGAACTATTTTGGAGAAATAAAAAAAGTTGGACAGATAACTGATCAATATGCCATAGAAAGCGGATTACCTGTTTTTTTATGTAAGCAACCTCAAAATGATTTTAGTCTATTTTACAGGACAAAATTGCACGAAATAAGATCTAAGTATACTGATTAGTATCTCAATCATAATCCTAATCTTAATCTAACTTACCGGTTATTCAATCTCAAT
>JARRPN010000406.1:0-2775 GCA_037382875.1 Calditrichaceae bacterium
CTTCATCAATGTGATAATTATGTGAAAAAATGATTTTATCAGGCTCCTGTGCAAAGATAAAACTCATTAAACAAAGGGTTGATAAAACCAGGATCAAAATAATTCTCTTCATACCGAATCACCTTTTACCAGATATAGTGAATATGATTTAAAATCCGTTGATCGGATTCCATAAACTTATGGTTAAACCATTGGTATTAAAGGCTAAAACGCCAATGTTTGGTATAGTTATATGCGACTCCAACCGCGTTCGCTAGTTGATTTTCATAATCAAAGATTTCTTCGAAGCGGTAGCGCGAATAGTCAACGCTAAGTGAAGTTATCAAATCCGGGAGAATTTCATAGCCATAATCCAGCATCACTCCTAACTGTTCTCCCAAATCACCGGTTTCATACACCATGCCAAGTGATCCGTTACGATCATTCAGCGATAGGATCATCCTGTTACCATAACCTTCTTCCAATTGAACTCCCTGGAAGGAACCGTTAACAGAATATACATCGGTGAGTGCATATGCAAGGCTTAAACCAGCTAACTGATATTGGCTTACATTAAATATCTGAAAGTAGGAATCGCCATAAACCTGCGGATACTGTTGTTTCAAATACACATTAACACTAAGTTTTTTAGGAAAACGATAAGTAGATGAAAGATATAACCGATGAAATCTTTCATTGACCAGATCATAATGTCCCTGCATTAGAATGGTTAAATTATTTAATGAACGATTAGTCAAATTCAACCCGGCAATTTGCCATTGGTTTTCGCTGTCCCGCATTTTTTGCAAATAAACTGCCTGGACATTGGTTTCAAACATATTACGATAAGTGAGTGCACTACCATAAACCGTGGCTTCATCCATTTCATAAATTTTAAGTGCATTTAAAAGATGGGTTTCTATACCACCATATAATTGCCACTCAAGGTTTTTAATAGGACGCATAACCACATTTGCACCGTCGAGACTCCCTAGCACTACTCCAGGATGAAGAAATTGACGGCCAATTGCAAAATCAAGGCGATTAGAAAATAAATTATTCCCGGAAATGGATAACTGATACGCTTTGAATCGCTGTTCATCTGTAAGATCATTATCGCCGGATTTCGTTAGGGCACGGCCGGCAAGATTTAGCTTAATATTCGCTAAATTTTTAAATTTTGCCTGAAAACGGACATTTTGATAAAACCTGATTATCTTTGTAGCACTGGTAACGCCGTCAACTTCTTGTTTTTGATTTTCATACATATATATCGAATTACTGATTCTGCCGCGGGTTTCGACGGATTGCGCAATCAAATCTTGAACAAGTATTACCAGAAAAGTAACAATCATAAAAGAGTAAAAGGTTTTCATAATCTGCTCTTTTAAATAAAAGTAAAAACATCAGGGAACTGAATCCCCGATGTTATTGTGATTAAATTTTTATTCCATAAAAACTGATTCATTAGCTTCCAATTCTTCAGTCAGATAGGTCGAATCCACATCAGTTTCTTTAAGGAATAACTCGTCATTTTGATGACAGGATGCTCCGCACCAAGCTGTTCCTGTTGTATCTGTTTGAGGCGTCCAACGCTGAATGTTATGCGGTGTCGCATATTTCCAGGTCGGTTCATCTGCAAAAGTGCTTAAGCTAATTCCGCCATCCCAATTATCATAGGTATCCGGTGCTATTGGAATATGGCGAACAACAGCATAATCGTAATTGCGATCAGCACTTTTCAGATAATTTTTACCAATTTTAAAACTCGGATATGACTTCCCTGTAATACCAACACCATCTACATGGCAACCATTACAACTTTTATACGGTTGGGAATGACATACCTGACAGGCAAGTTTACTACCATCGCCCACTGAATGGGTCTCATGATAAATATTGTAGTCTTCTGAACTTTCATCAGTAGACTGGTAGGAATGGCAATCTTTGCATTTTGGAACAAGGTTTGAACCTTCAATATAACGAGAAAAATACTGGGTGCCATCGCCATGCATTTCATGACCATCATGACATGATTCACAGCGCAGTCCACGATTATAATGGATATCAGCCCGCATTCCAGACGGCCAGCCAGCTTCACCGCCATGAGCACCTTTGAATTCTTCTCCAATACGCGACCCATGGCAAGCCGTACAATTATTTGTCATGTCAGGTGTACGGTTAAAATTATGTCCGGAGATGAAACCACTCTGAACCGAGAGGGGCCGTATCACATGACATTCTCCACAGGTACCATGGCATTTACCACAGTCTTTATTAAATCCAGCTTGCATATTTGCATCAGAGCGTAAATCCGCACCACCTGCCCGAATTTTAAAACGTTCATAATATCCTTCCTGGGTAAAATGCAGACTTGTCGCAAAATTAGAAGTGATATTTGAATGACAGGTCCCGCAATATTTTTCCGCATCCTGACTGGGGTGAGCAATAAATCCGGAAGCTGCTGAATGGGCTAAAGCTTTGGATTCTTCGGTGATATCCGTATTTGGATTGCCGTTATGACAAGCTGTACAACTAAGCTGGCCATGAACGCTTGATAGAAAAGTCTCATTGACAAAAACACGATCTTCGGGGCTCAACTGAGCCACAGCGCCGCCTCAGCCCTCACCCGAGGATTCGCCGCCGGATTCAATGGGCTCAGCAATTTCAGCTAATAGTGCCTTATCAAGATGACAACCTTCACAGCCGGATTGATCGGTGTCTGCAAATATGTTGGATGAATCGTTGTCAATTTTTTCCTGACAAGCGAGGAAAAGAAGGATCATCAAAAATATA
>JARRPN010000407.1:0-4755 GCA_037382875.1 Calditrichaceae bacterium
CAGACGACTTAAGTCAGATTATGAATTTTATGGAAAATAAGATTGATGAATTGTTACCTAAGTATTGAGAGAAAATAATAATGCATAATAAGAATCATAAAAACGGAAAACATAATACAGTTTTATGTAAAACAAAAGGCTTCAATCAAATAGAATTGCCTTTTATAGTCCTAAGTGAATTAAACTTCCCTTTTATCATAAATTTGAATAGCAAATATAAAGATCATTTAGTTCATCATTTATTAATCAGCTTTACAAGAAGGAGATCCTGATGTTCAAAATGCAAATATCTCTGTTAATTATCGTTTTTTGTCTGTTCACCAGTTGTACCACTTCAACATCACCTCTTGATGCAAAAAATCAATCCACTCTGCCAAGAGCTTTAACCTCAGCTGAAAAATCACTAGTTGAGGCTGATAAAAACTTTGGACTAAAATTATTCCAATCCCTTAATGAACAGGACACGACGAATAATATTTTTATCTCTCCATTAAGTGTATCCATGGCTCTTGGCATGACTTTGAATGGGGCCAGTGGTCAGACCTATGATGACATGAAAAATACACTGGAGTTAAACGGACTGACCGAGCAGGATATCAATGAGGCATATAAATCTTTGATTGACCTTCTGCTTAATCTGGATGATGAAGTTATTATTGAAATTGCCAACTCCATATGGCCAAGAGAAGGCTACTCGGTGCTCCCCTCATTTATGGAAGTGAATCAGGAATACTTCTATTCTGAAGTCAAACCTCTTGATTTTAACCGTACCGATGCCGTCGATATCATCAATACCTGGATTAGCGAGAAAACCCATGGCAAAATCGAAAATATGCTCGACTATATTCCACCAGATGCGGTCATGTATCTCATTAATGCCATTTACTTCAAAGGTACCTGGACCTATCAGTTTGATAAGGATTTTACTCAG
The DNA here is from genome assembly GCA_037382875.1 of Calditrichaceae bacterium. GTDB lineage: Bacteria > Calditrichota > Calditrichia > Calditrichales > Calditrichaceae > JAFGKZ01. Next base: position 932 of record JARRPN010000407.1, read on the forward strand.
ACAGATTATTTCTTTTCAACACCCAGTGAGCCCACTGAATGTCTATTTATGAAAATAAGCGATACATGGCTCTATTATCGAGATGATGAATTAGAAATGGTTGACCTGCCTTATGGTGATAGTCTGTACAGCATGACCGTAATGCTACCTGGTGTCAATCAAACAGTAGATAATTTTATTTCTCAACTTACACCAGAAAAATTGGAAAGTTACCTAAATGATCTGGATTATAATTTTGGCACTATAACTATGCCCAAGTTAAAGTTAAATTATAAATTATTGATGAATGATGTGCTGAGTGCCATGGGAATGGGTATAGCTTTTGATCCAAAATTAGCGGATTTTACCCGTATCAATGCGGATGGTGGTTTATGGATCAATCGCGTCATTCATCAATCTTTTATTCAGGTAGATGAAGAAGGAACAGAGGCGGCTGCAGCAACCATAGTTGAATTTTGCAGGACTACATCCACATCCAGTAATTCAGATTTTCAAATGTATGTCAACCGACCTTATATTTTCATTATTCGTGAAAGAGTTAAAAATACTATTTTATTTATTGGCAAAATAACCAAACCTCAGTGGACAGATTAAGGAGAAATAAAATCATGAACAGGTATTTATCATTAGTTATCATTCTGCCTATATTATTTGTTTTCTCATGCTCTTCCGATTTCTCAGCTTTAAATGACAATGAGAAACCGACGATTCGAAATTTATCGGTTTCTGAGCAGGCGCTGGTTAAGACCAGTCAAAATTTTGGCTTAAAATTATTCCAATCCGTAAATGGAGTAGATACATCAAACAATATTTTTATCTCGCCATTAAGTGTGAGTCTTGCTCTCGGTATGACCTTAAACGGAGCCAACGGACAGACCTATGAAGATATGAAGAATACCCTGGAATTAAACGGGCTTTCGGAACAGCAAATAAATGAAGCCTATAAATTTCTAATTGATTTTCTATTGAATCTTGATGAAAAAGTTATTTTTGAACTGGCTAACTCCATTTGGCCAAAGGAAGGTTACCCGGTATTGCCCACGTTTATGGAAGTTAACCAGAAATATTTATATTCCGAAGCAAAGCCCTTGAATTTTTCCCAATCCGATGCAGTGGATATAATTAATAACTGGATTAGCGAAAAAACACATGGAAAGATCGAAAACATGCTGGATTATATTGATCCCAATGCCATCATGTTTCTGATTAATGCTATCTATTTTAAAGGTACATGGACCTATCAGTTTGATGAGGAATTAACAGCTACAAAAAATTTCTATAGCACCTCTCAAAATCCACAGGAATGCCAGATGATGAAAATTAGTGGTAATTGGCTGTATTATCAGGATGATGTTCTTCAGATTGTCGATTTGCCATATGGTGACAGTCTGTATAGTATGACTGTTTTTCTGCCTAGAAGCGACCAATCAATTGATAATTTTATATCACAAATGACGTCTAATGCTTGGGAAAATTATTTCCAGGAGCTGGATTATAAGAAGGGAATTGTTATGATGCCCAAATTAAAACTGGATTATAAAAAGTTATTAAACGATATGCTAAAAAATATGTGCATGGCAATAGCTTTTAGCGGTGGCGCAGATTTCAGCCGCATTAATGGTTTTGGTGATTTATTTATAAGTCGAGTTATACATCAATCATTTATACAAATCGATGAAGAAGGAACAGAGGCTGCCGCTGCAACTATTGTTGAAGTAGGAAGAGGTTCTGGATCCCGTACTTATTTTAAAATGTATATAAACCGGCCTTATCTATTTGTAATTCGTGATCGGATAAACAATACCATTTTATTTATTGGTAAAATAACCAAACCTGGATCCCGTACTTATTTTAAAATGTATATAAACCGGCCTTATCTATTTGTAATTCGTGATCGGATAAACAATACCATTTTATTTATTGGTAAAATAACCAAACCTCAGTGGACAGAATAGGGAGGATTAAAATCATGAACAGGTATTTATCATTAGTTATCATTCTGCCTATATTATTTGTTTTCTCATGCTCTTTCGATTATTCAGCTTTGAATGATACTGATAAACCAGCAATTCGTAAATTAACTGCCTCTGAACAACAGCTTGTTACCACCAGTCAGAATTTCGGATTAAAATTATTCCAATCCATTAACGCATCGGATTCTTCGGATAATATTTTTATTTCTCCGTTAAGCGTATCCATGGCATTGGGCATGACGTTGAATGGCGCCAATGGACAAACCTATGAAGATATGAAGACTACCCTTGAACTAAACGGACTTTCTGAACAAGAAATTAACGAAGCCTACAAATCTTTAATTGATCTTCTATTAAATCTTGATGAAAAAGTTATCTTTGAACTTGCTAATTCCATCTGGCCACGTGAAGGTTACCCGGTCCTACCATCATTTATGGAAGTGAATCAGAAATACTTTTATTCTGAGGCTAAACCGCTGGACTTTACACGACCTGATGCAAAAGATATCATCAATAACTGGATTAGTGAGAAAACCCATGGTAAAATTGAGAATATGCTAGATTATATTCCTCAGGATGCTATTATGTACCTGATTAACGCCATTTACTTTAAAGGTACCTGGACCTATCAGTTTGATGAAGAATTAACTGAGATACAGAATTTCTATCCAACTTTACAAAATCCGCAAGCCTGTCAGATGATGAAAATCAGCGGCAATTGGCTGTATTATAATGATGATGAGATTCAGATTGCAGATTTACCCTATGGTGACAGTCTGTATAGTATGACAGTTTTTCTTCCAAAGAGCAGCCAGTCAATCGACAATTTTATTTCGCGACTGAGCGCTGAAACATGGGAAAATTACTTTCAGGATCTGGATTATATGAAAGGTACAATCATGATGCCAAAATTAAAACTGGATTACAAACAATTGCTAAATGATATGCTGATTGAAATGGGCATGGGCATAGCCTTCGGTGGTAGCGCAGATTTTAGTCGGATTAATGGTTTCGGAAATTTGTTTATCAGTCGTGTAATTCATCAATCATTCCTGCAAATCGATGAAGAGGGAACCGAGGCAGCTGCTGCAACCATAGTAGAGATTAAAGAATATTCCTCGCTGGAACCGACCAGTTTTACAATGCAGGTTAATCGGCCATATTTGATTGTAATTCGGGAGCGTGTAAACAATACCATTTTATTTATTGGTAAAATTTCTAAACTTGTATGGGAGGATTAATTCTAGTGGATAATAATATATTTACAAGAAAATTATTATATGCGCTTATTTTGATGGTACTGGTACCATTATTCAGCTTTGGTCAGTTAATAGGAATAAAGTCCGTACCCTTAGCAACTGGCGATCAATTTAATCTTTATCCAGCATTAAATTATGGCATGGCCGGATTAACGATTGCCATTGATGATTCCTTGAATGATGCATTCTATAATCCGGCTAAAGGTGCATTCATACAGAACGGTAACCTATTTACACTACCCTACTTTTATTCAATCACAAATGATTTAGGTTCTGCACAGAATTTCCCTATCGGTTTTAATTATTCAAATGATACCTGGTTTGGCGGCGGCGCATTTTCATTACAGCAACTGAAGCGATCCGATGACAATAATAGTCCGGTTGATCTGGATGATTCCAATACAAATTTATATCTACATGGATTTCTTGGGAAAAAATTAGAGACATCCGGTACAGCAATCGGGATCGGCGTATCCGTGGCAAAATTAAAAGGCGTTGATGGTGTCGATTTGCTATATGCCAACAGTGCTAATGTTGAACAATCCGGTGAAGTCATCGATGGCCGGATCAGTATTTTTAAAGAATTCAAACA
>JARRPN010000408.1:0-2764 GCA_037382875.1 Calditrichaceae bacterium
TATAACATATATTATACATAACTAACTTATTTATTTTTTTGGGGGAGGTACAATGAATAAATTCATTTTCAGCATCTTAGCTTTAATCTTCTTAACCCAGCATTTATTAGCAGATCGCCGCAATTACATCTGGACTTATCAATATACGACGATGCCGCAGGGAATGACCGAACTTGAATTTTATCAGACTACTCGGCTGGCTGATACCGATTTTTGGGAATATCGGATAGAGGTTGAACAGGGTTTGACAAACCGGATGGATATTTCCGTATACCAGATATTCAGTCAGTTTGAAGATGCGCCTTTTCAGTGGGATGCCGTTCAGTTGCGTACACGATACCGGTTTGGCGAAACCGGCAGTTATTTTATGGATCCTCTTATTTATCTTGAATACCGGCGTAATCTGGACTTTAGTGATCCGAATAAATTAGAACTGAAATTTGTGCTTGCGAAACAAATGAATGCGGTAAATTTGGCGCTCAATCCGGTTTATGAAATATATTTTGCTCCCGGTGTTGAACATGAGACAGGTCTGGATGCAGGGATATCCTATGAGATATCACCACGTTTGGTAATTGGCGCGGAATCGACAAGCCGAATTGAATTTGAGGATTCCAAAACCGAAATCGGCAGTTATCTGGGACCTACAATATCGCTAGCATCAGGACAATGGTGGTATACTTTCGGCGCTGCATTTGGTATAACAGAAGACTCGGATAATGCGCGGGTACGTTTCATTATGGGTGTTCACCTATGAGATCTTTGATTATAACAATTCTTATTATAACCATGATTGGGTGTGCAGGCCGCCAGAGTTATGATGCATCCTTAAGTGATCATGAGAGGCTGTTCAGATCAACATGCCGTTCATGTCACCGGTTACCGGGACCAAATCGATTTGACGCCGGCAAATGGCGGGATGTGTTACTTAGACACCAAAAACGTACAAATTTAAGCATACAACAGTTACAGGAAATCTATAGATATCTATGTGAAGACTCCACACTTCAATTTACAGATACAAGTAATAAATAATATGCGGGGAGTAGTTATTGATGCTACTCCCTTTTTTAGATTCTAATCAGGATCACTCATAATATTTATTTCTGTTTCAACTCATAAACCTCATTGAACCGTATTGTTCTAATTATTAAATTATTTTTTTATACAAAAAATCGAAAAGAACAATGCTGCTGATTGAAATATTCTCTATTGCCGTTTCACTTGCCATGGATGCTTTCGCGGTCTGCATAAGCGCAGCGTCAAGTGGAATGATCCGGGATAAACGTTCCATATTTCGTCTTTCTTTCCATTTTGGATTATTTCAATTTATGATGCCGGTAATCGGCTGGTTTATAGGCATTAAAATTTTAGGCTACATTTCTTTTATAGATCATTGGATCGTTTTTATTCTTCTGGCATATGTTGGCAGTAATATGATTCAACAATCACAAAGCAATGAGCCTGCATTTAAAAGGCTCAATCCATCCAAAGGCTGGAATCTCATTATTCTCTCTACGGCCACCAGCATTGATGCGCTTGCTATCGGTTTGAGTATTGGCGTTTTGGACGTAGAAATATGGTATCCCAGTTTTATAATTGGCCTTACCACCGCAGCTTTATCGTTAATTGGTATTCAGATAGGCAACCGTTTAGGCAATAAATTTAGCAGCCATATGGAATTAGCGGGTGGTATAATTTTAATTATAATCGGATTTAAAATTTTAATTTCACACTTGCTAAATTTATAGAAAACCAGCTAACAAATGAGTTGCTTTAATCTGCTTTAAAATTATGAATCAAAGTTGAACAAACTCCCGATAAAGCGAGATACAGTAAAGATTTATGGCGTTGAGACGACAATTAGGGTAGATAATTTTATGAGTAATATTATGGATAAGTTTTAAACATATTAAAAATGCATAACAATTATAATATATCAGATCCTGAATATAAGAGGATAAAATTCGAAATATTTGAAAAAGACAGTTTCAGATGTCAGTTCTGCGGAGCCGGCGCACCCATTGCCGCCTTACGATTGAGAAGAATTCAGGAGGCCGAAAAACAAGATGAATGGTTAAATACAGCATTTCTTTCCACATCCTGTACAACATGTGAGAAAAAAAGAGCCGGTGTAAATGCAAAAGATCTGGCAGATGGATTTATTAGTATTGATGAATTAGAAGAAAGACTTCAGCAGTTAAAGATGCTCATTAACTGGCGTAAAGGGATGCTCAGAATTCGAAAGCAGCAGCTTGAAAATCTTGTGACCTACTGGGAGAAAAAAGTACCGGGTTTTCAGATCAGCAATGAACAAAAAAAGCATCTTCTTTCTTACATGACAAAATACGCCGGTGAAGAAATACGTGATGCAATGAATATGGCCGCGGACAAATTCATCAACTATAATGCTGATGGTTCATTTGATACGGATTCAATAAATCAGGCCTTCAGTAAAATTCAGGAAATATGTCTCCAGAAAACCAAGATAGCTGCAAATAATGAAACGGACGGACTTCATAATATCCATCAACAGTTAAAAAATAATATAAATGGATTTTTTGATCCTCACCGCGCGGCACAATGGTTAACTTATGCGCGAAGCTGGGAAGTAAAAATTGAAGAATTGGCTGAGATGGCGCAAAAAGTAAACAATTGGACCGAATTTGCAGTTAATATTGATAAAATGGTTGAAGCGCAAAAGTATATTTTAAGCAGAGGCCGGGTTACATATTAGTGATCCGTGAAAAAAACACGGACCGGA
>JARRPN010000409.1:0-2762 GCA_037382875.1 Calditrichaceae bacterium
CCCGGTTATTACCATAAGCCACTTTCTTGGAACGGGTACCTACTGCATTTACGAATGATATATTCGAATAGGGATGACAACCAAAAATGTAATTTAAACCTCTAAAAACATATTCTTTACCAATGACATCCGGAAATACTTTATGAACATAATAGTTTGTGATCGCCGAACTTACAACTGTGCCGCTTCCTCCCCAACCGCGGCTGGATATTGGCAATCCATAAGGATTTTCCTTCTCACTCCGGTCGATTGATTCTTTATATTTCACAACATATTCTCTAAGCTTTGCTTTATATTCAGCATCCATATAAGGTACAGCCTGTAAAGCAGGTTGTAGAATTCTGCCAATCATAAATCCAATATCAAAACCAGCAGGCATGCCATTCATATTTGGAGGTTCCAGCATTGACCAGATTCTTTCTTTGAACCGGTCTGCATATTTTTCATCTTTGGTGGTAATATACAGTTCCAGGGCAGCAGTTATATCTGCTCCTCTGCCAAATCTCCGCATCCAGGAGTTTGAGTTATCAGTACTTGGTTTTTTTATTAACTCATCAGCCTCTACCAAAAGTCTTTTAGCCTGTTTTAAGCTTCTTTCCGCAAGATCATCATTGAAACCTTTTAGAACGCGACTTGCAGCAGCTAACGTTGCGGCTGTTTGATAGTCCATAAAAGGCGAACGGGTAGTGAATGCCCACCGATCATCCGGAGTGCCGCTTGATTTACCATCTGTCTCGTAAGGCTTTAAATTAGGATTGTAGGGGAGATTATCGGTTTCAGTGGATGCATCGCCAAGATGATGATATTGATGTAGGTTGGGTACGATAATACCACGTACAGGATGACCGATATTTTCACATTGCGCAACCAGGTTTAATGTACCATGTTCAATTTGCTGAAGAATATCGGGTTTTCCATCCGGGCGATGGATATCAACATAGCGGGTTTTCTGATCAATATAAGTCTGATCACGATCAACTCGGAAATTTTCCCATGTTTCTACAAAAGTAGAAACAACGCCGTTATGTGAACCAGTTTGAATATCAAAATCACCGGCATCGAACCAGCCGCCAACGGCCATATTCGGAATACGTTCCAGCGGTTTGTATTTTGTATCTGTTTTTGCACCCATCTGATATCCATCAAAATGCTGATGATTCAGAGGAGCCTGAAGACAATCATCAAGGTAAGAAGCGCCATGCCAAACGCGGTAAGCCTCATTGACTTCCATATGATCCATTTGAACCGGGAACCAGACATCCAATGTCGGATGCCATACGTCAGCATAAACATCCGAACTTATTTTGAACGCATTTGTTTTTTGATCACCGTATTGAATGTAATAAACACCCGGTTCTTTTACTGAACTGAAATCAAATTTTACATAATTATAGCGAAGATATTTGCCCCATACGTTTATTTCACCCTTTAATTTCTCAACTGATTTACCATCCTGAGTGACCTGGTAGAGTGAAGCTGTTGTTAACGGTGTATCATTCTGATCCAGTTCAATAACAGCAACTTTTTCCTGATTTGGAGTATAACCAACCTGCGAGAAGCCGATATTAGGTTTCCTGATCCAGTTTGAAACCGCATTTGGTTCGAGATACCAACTCAACACTTTTCCGGTTTTATTTGCCGGCAGTATACTGCGAACAATAAACCAGCCATTCTGGGCCAGATTACGACCATCGAAAAGCATCAGATCGGCATCTATACTTTTAATTGTTACAAGACGTTCCGGATCTTCGGGCGCCAGAACAAGAGTCTTGCCGGTTGCCAACGGAAGCGGAACGATAAATTCACCCAAACCTCTATCATCAAATGTCGTATGGCCAGCATACTGAGGAATTTTCTTACTTATAGGTTCAATTTTAGTATTGCCCGAAGGATATCTTGGAAAATTGGCAGGATTTCCGTCCATCAAATAGGTATTTTCAAAATAAGTAGAAGGCAAAAATTCCAGGTTAAATCCGGCATTGCCAACCAATTCCTTCGGAACCGGCTTATCAAGATAAACGCTGATTAGCACGCCATTATCTTTTGCAGAAACTTTAATCTTAGAATCAAATTTATAATCATTGTATCGTAATGTAACCTCAATACTATTATTTTCCTTATCAACTTTACGATTAACAACAGAGGGTATTAAATCCCACTGTTCCGGTGTGTTTTCCAGACGAACAGCGCCGCCAGTAGACGTTCTCACGCCATGATGAATAATTTCAATGCCTGCGGTTTTCTCATCAAAGAACATACCGGTATATTGATTGCTATAGACAAGAACATTGACACCCTGGGTTTCAAAATATTCCTGGTCGTTAATATTTAATTTCTGTCCGAAGGAAACCTTGACAGATAAAAAGATAAAAATGAACAAGCCTAAATATATAGACATATTCCTTGATTTAATTCTTAATCCGGATTGATCCTTAAAAGAATTGGTACTTATTCTGCTGTGTCTCTGCATCCATTACTCCTTGGTTTGGTTTATATACATTAGTCTCTAGTTAGACAGAAAAATCCGTCATATTATTCCTTCCTGACCTTATCGGATCAGAATTTTACATGGATGAGTGAAACTTAAACACCTGTAAAGCTATCTGACAGGAGTTCAGTATACCTTATAAGACACCTTATAACACACATCCGGTTAAACTTAATAATAAAATCTATTTAAAATTGGTAGTTCACTATATCTCTTAAATGATCATTCTATTATGAATTTTTTTCTTTCCATCTACGCATAAATGATCGAATTG
>JARRPN010000410.1:0-3114 GCA_037382875.1 Calditrichaceae bacterium
TTAAAGTACCGGGTAAGGTAAGTAGTTCTATTGAAATGAAACCGGCTGTACCTGCAGAAGCACCTGATTTTGTTCAAGAAGTAACGGCAGAGATTATTGCAGGACGTGGCGATGAATTACCAACAAGCAAATTTCCAGTAGATGGAACATTCCCAACGGGAACGACACAATGGGAGAAACGTAACGTAGCACTTGACGTACCGACATGGGTTCCGGATATCTGTATTCAGTGTAATAAATGCGCAAATGTTTGTCCACATGCCAGTATCCGTCCAAAAGTTTATGATGGTAAACTACTTGATAAGGCGCCTCCTACATTTAAATCTGATAAAGTACGCGGTAAAGAATGGCCGGAAGGTTTTATGTACACACTTCAGGTAGCAGTAGAGGATTGTACTGGTTGTGAACTTTGTGTTGAAGTTTGTCCGGTTAAGGATAAAACAGATACGAGTAAAAAAGCAATCAATATGACTCCTCAGATACCAATCAGAGAACAGGAACAGGAAAACTGGAAATTCTTCCTGGATATCCCTGATTATGATCGTTCTGAATTAAAAATTGAAACAGTAAAAGGCGCACAATTCCTACGTCCATTGTTTGAATTCTCCGGTGCTTGTGCTGGTTGCGGTGAAACCCCTTATGTTAAATTAGCCAGCCAGTTGTTTGGCGATCGTATGATTGTAGCTAACGCTACGGGTTGTTCTTCTATTTACGGTGGTAATCTGCCAACCACTCCCTGGGCACAGGATAAAAATGGTCGCGGTCCGGCCTGGTCCAATTCACTGTTTGAAGACAACGCAGAATTTGGTATGGGTTTCCGTCTGACAATTGACAAGCACAATGAACAGGCTAAAGAGATGTTGCGCAAGATGCAGAATCAAATCGGACAAAAACTAGTGGAAGATTTGATTAATGCAAAACAAGTTGATGAAGCCGATATTGCTGAACAAAGAGAACGCGTTGAACAGTTAAAAACAAAATTGAAATCCATAGGCGGCTCCGAAGCCAAATTGTTGCTAAGCGTTGCTGATTATCTGGTTAAGAAATCTGTCTGGATTATGGGCGGTGACGGCTGGGCTTATGATATCGGTTACGGTGGTCTGGACCATGTTATCGCTTCCGGAAAAAATATAAATATTCTGGTTTTGGATACCGAAGTATACTCCAATACCGGTGGTCAGATGTCTAAAGCAACACCGACCGGTGCCGTAGCAAAATTTGCTGCAGGTGGTAAACCTCTGCCAAAGAAAGATCTTGGATTATTGGCTCTGTCTTATGGCAATGTATATGTAGCACGGGTAGCTCTTGGTGCCAGTGACGTTCAGACATTGAAAGCGTTTATTGAAGCTGAACGATATGATGGTCCATCAATAATAATTGCCTACTCACATTGTATTGCTCATGGTTATGATCTGAAAAATGGTTTACAGCAACAGAAGTTAGCTGTTGATTCCGGACATTGGCCATTGTTCCGTTATAATCCTGATCTGTTTGCAGAAGGAAAGAATCCGTTGCACCTTGATTCGAAAGAACCAAGTGTACCCATCCAGGATTATATGTATAATGAAACTCGTTTCAAGATGGTAACTAAAATGAATCCGGATGCTGCTAAAGAATTCCTCCAGAAAGCACAGAAACAGGTAAGCAAAAGCTGGAAGGTCTATGAAAATATGGCAAAGATGGATTATTCCAACAATAACAGTTAAAAATTAAATACGGGAGGATTGAATCCTTCCGTATTTTCATTAAAAATTAAGGGAAATCATTATGGATTTAACCACGAAATATTTGGGACTCGATTTAAAGAATCCTATCATAGCCGGAGCTTCGCCGCTTTCCAATAATGTTGATACCGTAAAATTGTTGGAAGATAAAGGTGCAGGCGCTGTTGTTATGTATTCTTTGTTCGAAGAGCAAATTAATCATGAAGCCCGTGAACTGGATACCTTTTTAACGCAAGGTACAGAGAGTTTTGCTGAAGCTATAAACTATTTTCCGGAGCCCGATGAATTTCATAGTCTGGGTGGGGAAGATTATTTAAATAAAATTGCCGCATTAAAAAAGGCGGTTGATATTCCTGTTATCGCCAGTTTAAATGGTGTCTCTGCAGGCGGTTGGATGAAATATGCTAAGCAAATGCAGGAAGCCGGTGCTGATGCGTTGGAACTCAATATTTATTATATACCAACGGATCCGTTCTTAACTGGTACAGAAGTCGAAAAAATTTACCTGGATGATTTGAAAACCGTTCGCAGTCACATTGATATTCCTGTGGCAATCAAACTCAGTCCTTATTTTAGCTCATTTGCCAATATGGCTGTAAAGTTGGATGATGCCGGTGCGAATGGCTTGGTTCTGTTTAACCGTTTTTATCAGCCGGATATTAATTTGGATGCATTGGAAGTCACTCCGGATTTGCAGTTCAGTACATCATATGAGTTGCGTTTTCCATTACGCTGGATTGCTATTCTACATGGTAAAGTGAAAGCCAGCCTCGCCGCAACTACCGGTATCCATGAAGCAGAAGATGTTTTAAAAGCCGTTATGGCTGGAGCTGATGCTGTGCAACTTGCCAGTGTCTTGTTGAAGAAAGGTGCTAAGCAGGTTGAAGTCATTTTAAATAATGTGAAAAAATGGATGCAGGAAAAAGAATATAAGTCCATTGAGCAAATGAAAGGCAGTATGAGTTATAAATCCGTTGCTGAACCTGCAGCCTATACACGTGCTAATTATATGAAAACACTTCAAAGTATTAATTTGTTTTGAGGAATTATTATGTGCAATGTCTTTCTGAAGGAGCTTGCGACTGAAGAATCTTAATTATTTAGTAGTGATTCTTCGCTTGTTCCTCACTCAGAATGACTAAACTTAGATTAAATCAGAGAGGATTTCTTTACGGGGAGATGGAATAATAACTTTTTCGACCAGCAGTCCTCTTTTTTCAACAACTTCAGCGCCGGCTTCCACAGCCGATTCTACAGCTCCAACTTCACCGGTAAAAGTTACAATCGCTTTGCCGCCAATGGCCATAGCTAAATGAATGCTGATTAATTCAACTTCCGCAGCTTTAATCGCCGCATCAGCTGCTTCAATAACTGAGGCAACGGAAAATCC
>JARRPN010000411.1:0-4843 GCA_037382875.1 Calditrichaceae bacterium
GATTACATCTGCTGAACAAATGGCGATGGATGTTGTCAGACAATTAAAAATTAATGAGAAAATTGAAAGTACTTTTCGATCATCTCCTGAAAATCTGAAGATATTTTTTTCAGATCAAACGGTTGAAGTAAATGCCGAAACAGGACAGGGTGTATATGAATATATAAGTGAACGCCCGCTATTGTTTGATATGAATTTTTTGCATCTTAATCACGCAAAAAAAGCCTGGACTTATTTTTCAGATTTATATGCAGTAGCGTTAATATTTCTGGCTATTTCAGGATTATTTGTTTTAAAGGGAAAAAAAGGAATTAAGGGGAGAGGAGCCTGGTTAACGGCCGTCGGTGTTCTAATCCCTATTTTATTTTTAATGATATATAAATATTTGTAAAAGGGAATTTTTTAATCCTTTTATAACATATATCAATCTATATGGATAAATTTTTATCTAAATCAAAATTCTAGGTTTTTAGAAAAAGGGATTTTTTTGAAAAGTTTTAGAATCTGTTTCGTTTCTTCTGAGGTTACACCTTTTGCTAAAACAGGCGGTTTGGCTGATGTATCGGGTGCCCTTGGTAAATATCTTAGTAATGCTGGCCATGATATCCGTATTATCATGCCGCTTTACTCTGTTATGGATACAACTAAATATGAAGTCCAGCCTGTTGATTCTGCCCAAAATCTAAAAATATGGTTTGGTGAGATTGAAGTTGATTATTCCATGTATAAAATAAAGCTACCTAATGCCAAAGCTGATGTTTACCTGATACATAGTCCTCATTACTATAATCGATGGTCTCTATATACAAACGATCAGGATGAATATCTGCGATTTGCCCTTTTAAATCGGGTAGCCATTGAATTTTGCCAGTTAATGGAATGGGCACCAGATATATTTCATTGTAATGACTGGCAGACCGGACTCATACCTGTCTATCTGAAAACTATGTACAACTGGGATAAATTATTCAGAAAAACGAAAACGGTAATGACCATTCATAATATCGGATATCAGGGACATTTTAGCGCGGATATTATTAATAAATTGGGGCTTGAGAGATATTATAACTGGTTCGATGCTAATGAACTTTATCAAGGTACGATCAATTATATGCGTACAGGTTTGTTACATGCAGATAAAATTACTACGGTGAGTGAAACCTATGCTAATGAAATATTAACGGATTTTTATGGTGAGGGATTACAAAATACACTCATGGCCCGTAAAAGCGATCTGGTGGGTATTTTAAACGGTGTGGATTACGATGAATGGAATCCGGAAACAGATAAAAATATTCCTTATAATTACTCGATAGAAGATTTATCAGGTAAACCAAAGAATAAAAGAAAGTTGTTATCCCAATTAGGATTAAAATATAATGCAAAAGCACCTGTAATCGGATTAATTACACGATTAGCCGATCAAAAGGGAATTGAATTGTTCAAAGGCACCATGGAAAAAATACTAAGAGAGTTTGATATACGGTTTGTTGTGCTCGGAAGTGGCGAACATAGTTATGAACAATATCTCTATTATTTACAACAGACTTTTAAAGACAAAGTTGTTTTTTACCTCGGTTATAATTTTGAACTTTCTCATCTAATTGAGGCTGGTTCAGACATGTTTGTAATGCCGTCCAAATATGAACCTTGCGGATTAAACCAAATTTATAGTCTTAAATATGGAACAGTTCCTATTGTACGTAAAACAGGCGGATTGGCGGATACTGTTGAATTCTATAACTGGGAAACCCAGGAAGGTACAGGTTTCGTTTTTGATTATTATAATCCAGATAGCCTCTATTGGGCCATGCAGCATGCTATACAGACGTATGAAGATAAAACTACCTGGAAGAAACTGTTAATTAGGGGAATGAAGAAAGATTTTTCCTGGGATAAACAAATTCCTAAATATCTAAAACTTTATGAAAATCTAACTAAATATCGAAGAATCGTTTTAGGTTAATTTTATATGTCATCTTTAATAAAAGGATTGCTAATCGATCTGGATGGTGTGATTTACAATGACAGTCAGATTATTCCAGGGGCTGTGGAGACAATCCATAAACTACGTCAACAAAATATTCCGTTCCGGTTTATTACCAATACTACAATGAAATGTCGTGATACACTTAGGAAAAAACTAAATAATTTTGGCATTGATTGCGAAACAAAGGAAATTTTTTCAGCAGCTTATGCTGCAGCAAAATATGTTTCACAATATCCTGAAGCTAAATGTCATCTTATGTTAAAGGAAGATGCTAAAAAGGAATTTGTCGAATCAGCTTCAGATGATGAAAAAGTCAATTTTGTAGTTGCAGGAGACCTTGGCGATACGGTTACATTTGAACTACTTAATAATGCTTTTGTACGATTGATGAACGGTGCTAAACTCATAGCTTTGCAGAAAAATCGATTTTGGCTCAGTGATCAAGGATATACCCTGGATGCCGGGGCATTTATCGCATTGCTTGAGTACGCCTCGAATCAGGAAGCTATATTGATAGGAAAACCTGAAAGGAATTTTTTTGAACTGGCTCTTGCTGATCTTGATTTACTACCGGATAATGTACTTATGATAGGTGATGATATAGAATCTGATATCGGGGGAGCAGTTCGAATAAATACCCATACCTGTTTGGTACGTACAGGTAAATTCAGAAAACAGGATGTCGAAAATTCTGATATTAAACCGGATCATATAATTTCTTCTATAGCGGATATTTTCAGTTTGGAACTATTTTAATAGTTTTTAGTTTGTCATTTTTTTCTTATGAGCATTGAAAATAAATCGATTATTCTCTTTGATGGTGACTGCAAGTTGTGCAATGGGAGTGTACGCTTTATCGAAAAACGAGATCGAAACAAACAGTTTACTTATATTCCCCTTACATCAAAGGAAGCAGAAAATCTAATTAATAAATTCGGCGTGGATACAAATGAAATTGATTCCGTATTGCTGGTTCAAAATGATAAGTTATTTACACATTCAACAGCAGCACTGACGATTGCTCGTAATCTTTCAGGGTTTTGGCCGCTGTTTTACATTCTTATAATTATACCAAAATTCATACGGGATTCTGTTTATCGATATATTGCCAGTCATCGGCATAAGTGGTTTACGAAAATAAATTAATTTGAACAAATCAATGAATAATATCGTTTCAGATTTGTACATATAATAAAAGTTTTCGCAAAGTAAATTGATGTAAATAAATTCACATATATGCTTGCACGATCTATATAAATGCATTATATTTTTGTGACGATTTAAAAAGCTTTGCGGAAGGTGGCAATAATTTCAGTTTACAGGCTTTCCCCCGGCCTTCACTGATATGTCACCTTCTTTTTTTGGTCTTTGATGAAAATAATTTGAGGTATCGGGGACGATTATGGATTCGACGGGCATGTGAAGGGTATGAATGGCAACCCGGGATTCCGGTTATCCCGTGATTAACCGGAAGCACGAATAAGTGCCGATTATGATTATGCAATGGCAGCCTAAATAAGCTTGCCACGCTTCTCAGTCTCTAATTCACCGGGGACTGTCCAAGCGCCAATTTGGGTGAATTGTGATATGCTGATGTCCATGCTTCATATTACATAATTTATGGACTGGCTTTTTAACAGGTATTCTGGTAAACCAGTTGGAAAGTGAGATTTAATTATCGGATATGGTTGTAGATGTACATATTGGTCCATGTTCGGACCCGGGTTCGACTCCCGGCGTCTCCACAAATGTATGAATAGTATAATATTAATAATATTGGCTGTGCTGTTTGTGTTTTTATTATTTGGCGCTAAAAAATCACAGGCTGGATTAAATGCCAGGCGGCGGAAAATGGTTGACAAAATAAAGAACAGAGAACGGGATTAGGGGTGAAATTTTTGTTGACAAACATTGATAAAAACTATAAATTTGCACACTTATTTTTTGATAAGCGAGAGTAGCTCAGCTGGCTAGAGCACGACCTTGCCAAGGTCGGGGTCGCGGGTTCGAATCCCGTCTCTCGCTCTTTTTTATGGTAAAATTCCATAATAAATATGATATTTGAAAATTAATTGAAGATAATTTTGGCGACGTACCCAAGTGGCTAAGGGAGAGGTCTGCAACCCGCCTGAGGCGGGCGAATCCGGCCGTAGATAAAATGATCTTTAAAAATGTGGTAATGTTTAATTAAGGCGACGTACCCAAGTGGCTAAGGGAGAGGTCTGCAAAACCTTTATGCGCCGGTTCGAATCCGGCCGTCGCCTCAATGCAGAAACTGTATTATGTTTATGTATTAAAGAGTTTAAAAGATTCTCGAAGATATATAGGATTTACAGAGGATTTAAATAGACGGCTAAATGAACATAATAATGGCCTTGTTAAATCAACACAAAGAAGAAGACCATTGAAGTTGATTTATTTTGAAGAATTTGAAGATAAACTTGATGCAATGCAGAGAGAGAAATTCTTTAAAACGGGCAAAGGAAGAGAGTTTTTAAATTCAGTAGTAACCGAATAAAATTAAAATGCATAAGGAAGATGGTCTGCAACCCGCCTGAGGCGGGCGAATCCGGCCGTCACCTCTAAAAATTAAGGTAAAAGAAAAAAGTTAGAAGTAAAAAGTAAATTCTTAAATTTTGAAAACCTATAATTTTTATCTTTTGTCTTTTTTCTTTTATCTTGAATAAGCCGGGGTGGTGGAATTGGTAGACACAAGGGACTTAAAATCCCTCGGAGGTTAAACTCCGTACCGGTTCAAGTCCGGTCCCCGGTACAAGCTCGATTTTCAAATCGGGCTTTTTTTGTATGTTAAGTAAACACCGGTTTCCGCCGGCAGGCGGATCCACCCACTGG
>JARRPN010000412.1:0-2060 GCA_037382875.1 Calditrichaceae bacterium
GCAGGTCAGCCGATGAAGTAGAAAGCCTTATCTCCGGACCGGATGTACACATCTGTAATGATTGTGTGAAGAGTGCAACGGAAATTATCTCCAGACATCGAAAACAGGCCAGCATAACAGAAGACAAGACTTTACTTCCACCGGAAAACATAAAAAAGGAATTGGATAAATATGTGATCGGGCAGGATCGCGCAAAACGTGTTCTATCAGTGGCGGTTTATAACCATTATAAACGTATCGATAATATGAATGCTGTCGAAGATGTTGAGATTGAAAAGAGTAATTTGCTTTTGATAGGCCCTACCGGTACAGGAAAAACCTTGCTTGCTCAGACCTTAGCTAAAATTTTAAATGTACCTTTTACCATTGCTGATGCTACTGTATTAACCGAAGCCGGTTATGTTGGTGAAGACGTGGAGAATATTCTCGTCCGATTGTACCAGGCAGCTAATTTTAATGTTGAACAAACCCAGCGCGGTATCATATATATCGATGAGATTGACAAAATCGCCCGGAAAGACGGGAATCCTTCAATCACCCGTGATGTTTCCGGTGAAGGAGTTCAACAGGCAATATTAAAAATGCTTGAAGGAACTATATCCAGTATTCCACCAAAAGGTGGAAGAAAGCATCCGGAGCAAAACTTAATCAGCATTAATACAAAGAATATACTATTTATTTGTGGTGGTGCATTTGAAGGACTGGAAGATATTATTCGACGCCGTGTTGGTGAAAAAAATATCGGTTTTGAGAAAACCATTCAAAGCCGGAATTCTCTATCCAAGAGTGAATTATATTCCAAGGTAGAAGCACCGGATCTGCTGAAGTACGGTTTGATTCCAGAATTGATTGGAAGACTTCCAGTATTATGTGCTCTGCACGAACTGGATGAAGAAGGTTTATACACAATTCTTACTGAACCTAAGAATGCTCTGGTTAAGCAATATGAAAAATTATTGGCAATTGAAGGTGTCAATTTAAAATATGAAGAAGATGCTCTGAGGGAAGTTGTAAAAATAGCTGTAAAACGAAAAACCGGTGCACGGTCACTTAGAGCTATTATGGAAAATGTAATGCTTGATATTATGTATAATGTTCCTTCCATTCCTAATCTAAAATCGATCACGATTACGCCTGAGGTTGTGGTAGAAAATGATGAACCTAAATTCGAGTTTTCTTCCAGCAAACAAAGCGCATAAATAAATATGAATTTAAAAAAAGCGGAGTACAGCTCCGCTTTTTTATTTATACTTCAACAAAATAGAATACTATGGCAAAGAAAAAAATACCTATTATAAAAGAACAATCAAAATTAAATGTATTACCGTTAAAAGATCTGGTCTTCTTCCCACACATGGTTGTTCCCCTGATTATTGGAAGGGAACAATCTATTGAAGCTGTTGAACGCAGTATGCTTGATGATAAAATAATTCTGATGGTCGCACAACGTGATGCATTAAAGGAAGATATTTCACCGCGCGATCTTTATCGTACCGGAGTGACGGGACGCATTTTACAGATTATTAAATTGCCCAATGGCCTCGTAAAAATACTGGTTGAAGGTATCCAGCGGGCTAAAGTAATACGATTCATTAACAAAAAACAATTTCTTGCTTGTGAGCTGGATGTACCTGAAGAAGTCATTCAAATCAACGATGAAATAGAAGCAAAGAAACGGCATCTTCTGACCGTATTCAAAGAATACATTAAAATGAATGAAGAGGTTCCTGAAGAAATTCTTTTTACTTTGAACCAGGATGACAACATCGCGAAATTAACCGATTTTATTGCTACCTATCTAGAGGTTAAAATCTCTGACAAGCAAAAGATTTTGGAAAAATGGG
Source organism: Calditrichaceae bacterium (assembly GCA_037382875.1). Lineage (GTDB taxonomy): Bacteria > Calditrichota > Calditrichia > Calditrichales > Calditrichaceae > JAFGKZ01. The sequence continues at coordinate 1,845 of JARRPN010000412.1, forward strand.
ATTTGAATGAACGAATTGAACTTATCTTTAAATTAATCAATAAGGAAAATCGGGTATTATCTCTTAAGACGGAACTGGATGATAAGGTTCGTACTCAAATTTTAAAATCACAACGCAATTTTTATTTGCAGGAACAAATGCGCGTCATTCAGGAGGAACTGGGCGAAGAAGATGAGGGTGATAGTGAAATCAGTTTTTTACGCAGGAAGCTGCAGA
>JARRPN010000412.1:2136-4890 GCA_037382875.1 Calditrichaceae bacterium
GCACTGCCATGGGATGATCGTACAACAGATCAAAATGATTTGAAAATGGCAAAAACAATTCTCGATGAAGATCATTTTGGATTGAGTAAACCTAAAAAACGCATTCTTGAATATATTGCTGTTTTGCAACGTGTACAAAAAATGCAGGGCCCAATCTTATGCCTGGCAGGGCCTCCTGGTGTGGGAAAAACATCACTGGGTAAATCGATTGCACGCACCATGGGCCGTAAATTTGTTCGAATGTCTCTAGGCGGTGTACATGATGAGGCTGAAATTCGTGGTCATCGAAGAACATATATTGGCTCGTTACCTGGAAAAGTGATTCAGGGAATGAAAAAAGCCGGTACTATCAATCCGGTTTTTCTGCTTGATGAAGTGGATAAACTGGGCAGTGATTTCAGAGGTGATCCATCATCCGCATTGTTGGAGGTATTGGACCCGGAGCAGAATTGTACATTTTCGGATCACTATCTGGAAGTGGAATATGATCTTTCAAATGTTATGTTTATTGTCACTGCTAATAATCCCAATGAAATCCCTCCCGCACTTTTAGATCGCATGGAGGTTATTGAGTTGCCAGGCTATCTGGATTTTGAGAAAAAAGAGATCGCCAAACGTCACTTAATTGCTAAGCAAAAATTACAACATGGTCTGAATGAAAATGAAATTACTTTTAAAGATGAAGCTATTGAAGAGATAATTCTGAATTATACTCTTGAAGCCGGTGTCCGAAATCTGGAAAGGGAAATCAGCAGTGTCTGCAGAAAAGCAGTTGTGAATTTATCTAAAGCCAAAAATAAAACAAGTATAACAATTGATAAAAAAAGTATCCGTTCCTATTTAGGTGAACCTAAATATCCATTAAGCAAGCTGATCAGTAAAAACGAAATCGGTGTAGCCAATGGTTTAGCCTGGACACCTTATGGCGGCGATCTGCTTCGTGTAGAAGTTAATCTACTACCTGGCAAGGATAAATTAACGCTCACAGGTAAACTGGGTGAAGTGATGCAAGAGTCAGCCATGATTGCTCTGGCTTATGTACGTTCAAGACATCGCAAATTTAAGCTGCCAAATGATTTTAATAATAAATATGAAGTCCATATTCATTTGCCGGAAGGTGCCGTACCAAAAGATGGTCCTTCGGCAGGTGTCACATTAACTTCTGCTTTGATTTCTGCATTAAAAAAAGAAAGATTTTCTGGAAAAGTCGCTATGACAGGTGAAATAACATTGCGGGGCAGGGTACTTCCGGTTGGTGGTCTAAATGAGAAATTACTGGCTGCAAAGCGCTATGGTATAAAAACAATACTGCTTCCCATAGAAAATAAAAGTGATATCAGGGAAATGGATAAGGAATTATACAGAGGGCTTGAGATTAAGTATATCTCGAAATACGATCAAATCTACGATTATATTTTTGACAATAAAAAATCCGTATGAATACGGATTTTATTTAACTGATTTACATATTTTGCAAGTCGCGATTTTTGATTAGACGCTTTATTTTTATGAATAAGATTCTTGAGCACCATTTTATCTAAAAATGAAACCGTTTCTTTTAATTTAGGTTCAGCAGCTTTTTTATTTTCAGCCGTAAGAACAGATTTGATCATTTCTTTCATTTGCATTCTATGTCTGCGATTAACCAGACGTGCTTTTTCCGAAGTTCTTATTCTTTTTAAAGCAGATTTATGATGCGCCATTTATAAAAAACTCCTACAAATAATTTATATTTTATCATAAAAAGTTTGCAAAGTTAACTAGAATCATATTGCATGTCAAATATAATACAAAGAATTTTATAATTTTATTTTACTTTTTTGTTGACATTGAAAAATTATTACTTAAATTATGAGACTTTTGCGTTTACGCTATGCTGGCGTAGCTCAATTGGTAGAGCAGCTGATTTGTAATCAGCCGGTTGGGGGTTCAAGTCCTCTCGCCAGCTCTGAAATAAATATCAACGTGTTAACTGGTCAATCATGGTTATGTTAGCACCGCGAATATGAAAAATGGATTTGCGGGAGTAACTCAGTTGGCTAGAGTCACAGCCTTCCAAGCTGTTGGTCGCGGGTTCGAGTCCCGTCTCCCGCTCTAGTTTCCCCATTTTTCTTGCTCACGTAGCTCAGTAGGTAGAGCACATCCTTGGTAAGGATGAGGTCATCGGTTCAATCCCGATCGTGAGCTCGGAGTAGTTAAACAATATAGGTTTTTATTTTTTGCAGAGGAGTTCATAATGGCTAAAGAAAAATTTGATAGAAGTAAACCTCACGTAAATATCGGAACCATTGGTCACGTAGATCATGGTAAAACAACTTTAACCGCAGCAATTACCCAGGTATTGTCAAAGAAGGGAACCGCCAGTTTCCGTAGTTTTGACAGTATTGACAATGCACCGGAAGAACGTGAACGCGGTATTACGATTGCAACAGCACACGTTGAGTATGCGACCGACAAACGTCACTATGCCCATGTTGACTGTCCCGGCCATGCTGACTATGTAAAGAACATGATTACCGGTGCTGCCCAGATGGACGGCGCAATACTGGTAGTAAGTGCAGCAGATGGTCCGATGCCACAGACCCGTGAACACGTTTTGTTAGCTCGTCAGGTAAACGTACCTTATATCGTCGTATTCATGAATAAGGTTGATCAGGTAGATGATCCTGAGTTGCTTGAGCTGGTAGAACTGGAGTTACGTGAATTGTTATCTTATGAATTCCCCGGTGATGATATTCCTATCATTCAGGGAAG
>JARRPN010000413.1:0-2743 GCA_037382875.1 Calditrichaceae bacterium
AAAAAGTGGCTTGTCCCAACCTTTCCTGATATAATTGGCCCATACCAGGTATTATTAACGATCGCGTAATAGCTGCGGGAGCAGATAAACAGGAATCAGTATCCATAACACTTGCCGTATAGCCTTCCTGTGAAAAGGAAAGATTATTAAATAAAGATAGAAATATTAGAATATAATTAATTTTAGATAGGATCTTCACAATTATCTTTTTATAGCTATACAATCAATTTCAACAAGTACGTTTTTAGGTAACCGACTTACTTCCACTGTAGATCTGGCAGGTGGAGTATCCACAAAATACTCACTATAAGCGGCATTAACTTTTGGAAAATCATCCATATTTTTAAGATAGATTGTAGTCTTTACAACCTGATTCATTCCCGAACCAGCCGTTAAGAGCACTGCTTTTAAATTATTTAAAACCTGATGTGTTTGTTCAACTACATCACCATCCAACAATTGGCCTGTGGAGGGAACTATTGCAATCTGACCGGAGGTATAAATAAAACCATTTGATTCTATCGCCTGAGAATATGGTCCAATCGGCTCAGGTGCATCCTTAGTTTTAATACTTTTAAGATCCATATAAGCACCTCAAAATGAACAACGAATTTTAATTGTGAATTTAGGTATTGTAAGTATATTGTGCAATTAACTTTAATGGTTGATAAAATAAATTTAGCGATACCAAATTTGCAGATTCTTTTCCAGATATTTGCATCATAATATCCAATTTGTTAAAGTGATTCGTGAAACATCTTTAACAAAAAATTCAAGAGCGTTTAGAAAATATTAAAAAATATTAAAAATTTGTAAAAATAATTCGCTATACGCTTGCATTTTAAATAGAGAATCACAAAATTTTATTAAAGCGAAATGGTGATTGTGGAAAAACTGTGGATATCCATTAACTATTCACACTTCGCACAACGCATAAAAATCGCATATAAAATTCCCATCAAGAAACCTAGGTCATAAACCAAATAAATTCAATGAATTAGGGATGTTCGTGATGGAAACTTTGTCATTGATTTATTTAAGTTTTTGTTAAAATATATTGAATTTAATTACTGAATTATTGTGGATAAGGTATTAATTATTAGGGTTTAAGGGAAGGAACATGTCGACGAACACAGCCGAGAGTATTTCAAGTTCAGAGTCTATTTGGAGCAGCATTAAAAACATCATCAAAGAAAACATTAATCAGCGGAGCTTCAAAACATGGTTTGAACCAATGAACATTATTTCTATTAATGATGTTTCTCTCGAATTATCAGTTCCCAACCGTTTCTTTTGTGAGTGGATCGACAATCATTATCCTAATCTGATGCAAAATGCAATTGCACAAATTCTCGGTGAAACGAAAAAAATAAAATACGTTGTAAAAAACAACGGATCCCAGGGAACTCCATACAATTCGGAGGACTGGAGTCCAAACGAGCAGAATGCTGCAAGCGTGATTCCTTCAATTGAGATGAACTCCCCATATTATACACCGATTAATGATCGTTATTTATTTGAAAGTTTTATTGTTGGGGATAGTAACAATTTTGCTTATGCTGCAAGTCGTGCTGTTGCAGATAGTCCTGGAAAAACGAATTATAATCCTCTAATCATTTATGGAGGAACCGGACTTGGTAAAACACATTTAGTTCAGGCGATTGGTAATCATGTAAAATTAAGAAAGCCATCAGCCAAGGTTTTCTATGCATCCAGTGAAACATTTACGTCCCATTTTATCACGGCTATACAACAAAATAAAGTATCTGAATTCTCAGCTTTTTATAGATCTTGTGACATTTTATTGATTGATGATATTCAATTTTTCTCAAATAAAGGTAAAACCCAAGAAGAGTTTTTTCATACATTTAATGATCTACATCAGAATGGCAAGCAAATTATATTAACATCCGACCGACCGGTAAATGAACTAGTAACATTGGAAGAACGAATGATATCGAGATTTAAATGGGGATTGGTTGTTGATATTCAACCACCGGAATTTGAGACACGGTTGGCCATTTTGCGTCATAAATGTGAAGAGAGTGATCTTTCAATTCCCGGTGAAATTCTTGAATATCTGGCCGCTAATCTTATGGACAATGTACGTGAGCTGGAAGGTGCTCTGACAAAAATTCTTGCTCAGGTTACTTTTACCGCAGCCGAGCCTACACTTGAGCTTGCCCGCACCATTGTGTCGGAAATTGCCAGACCCGATAAATCTATTCTGACGATTGAGCACATCATGGAGTATACATCGAAGATTTTTAGTTTGCCTGTTGATCAGTTAAGAGCTAAAACCCGTAAAAAGGACATTGTACAGGCACGTCAAGCTGCTATGTATATAGCAAAACAGCTTACAAGTCATTCGCTGGTAACCATTGGTTTGCATTTTGGCGGAAGAGATCACACCACGGTGATTCATGCTCTGGAATGTGTGGAAGAAAGACTTAAAGAAGATATAGCCTATAGGCAAAAAATTGAATCGATGAAACGCCACCTGGAGTACAATAAATAATTAACTCCTCATACCTTTAAGCATTGCAATATTATCCCGAAAAACATCATCGCCACCGGGAACCTCAAGAACAGCCGGTATATCCCTGAATTCACTCTTATTAATCAGGGAGTTAAATCCATCGAGTCCTATGTAACCTTCACCAATCGACGCATGCCGATCTTTTTTACTGCCGCATTCATACTTGCAGTCATTCAGATGAATGGCATTTACATTTTCGACACC
>JARRPN010000414.1:0-3235 GCA_037382875.1 Calditrichaceae bacterium
CAGGACATTTTAATACCGGCATTTTTGGTACTAAGTATGTACTAGAAACACTGGCCGAATACGGTGCTCCAAATGCAGTATTTGATATTGTAAATAGTAAAATATATCCGGGTTGGGGCTTTATGATTGATCAGGGAGCAACTTCAATATGGGAAACATGGAAAGAGAGTGAAAATACCTACTCGAATAATCACCCAATGTTCGGAACAGTTTCAGAGTGGTATTATCGTTGGTTAGCGGGTATCCAACCTGATCCTGATCATCCAGGATTTAAAGAATTCTTTTTAACACCGACAATGCCTGAAGGACTTGAATCTGTAAACTGTACTTATCATTCGCCCTATGGAGCAATCATATCTAATTGGAAAAAAATATCATCAGAGAGTTATACTTATGAAATAACGGTTCCAAATGGCACCAAGGCCAATATCACGTTGCCAGTATCTCAATCACAAACCTTAGGAATTATTAATGGAGAGGGACGCAACCAATCTAGTAGGGTTGATGGGTTACAGACTGGGCAATTTTCTTTACAAGAAGGTGACTATGTTATAACAATAACCTCCGAAAAAGAATAGGTATTAATTTCCAGCTATGAAACAGCTATAGAATTTTCTGGAAATATGGAGAGTGTTGTGTTCCCAGCGAAAATAACTGTTAAAAAAACAACGAAAGCACAACACTGTATATAAAATCATAGCACCCTTCGGGATGCTACGCTTCATATACCAAACGTTAGGGCCAATACGAAATGGATACACGAATATTATACACTATTCTGCTTGTGATTATAGTAACCTCAATTGGATGTCGTTCTTCGTCCTCAGATACTTCTAAATGCAAAGGTTTTTTATGATAACGGGATAACTGTTGATGGCATTGAGATTTCAAAAGTTGCTATTGAACTTGCAAAGTCGGAAACAGGACTTGATTTAAATATATACCATGGTTCTGTAACAGATATGCCTTTTGACAATAAGAAATATGAAGGAATATTTTGTTATGCGCTGATTCATTTATTAAACAAACATGAGAGGAAAAGATTCCTGCAAAATTGCTATAATCAGTTGATGCCCAATGGATATATGATATTCACCATTGCATCCAAGGAAATGATCACGTTTGGTAATGGCAGACTCTTAAGTAAGGATAGATATGAAATGCAGAAAGGACTTAATGTATTTTTCTACGATTCTGAATCTGTCAAGCAAGAATTCAATGCTTATGGATTAGTTGAATTTAATGAAATTGACGAACCTATTAAGCATTTAAAAAATGAACCGCCGTTGAAACTTATTATTGTGAAATGTAGAAAAGCGGATTCAATTGATTATATGGATAAAAAGAATGGAAAAGAAAGTGTCAGCGGCTAACATTAGGTATACTCCATTTGCTTTGTCATGCTTTTTGTGTCAAAAAGCCCGCCATTACAAACGATAGTATACTCGGACCGTTAGCGGCGATTACCAACTACCCAGGAATTCAATTGAGAATTCAATAACCTTATGCAATCAATTTCGTTAAACAATTGATGCAATTTTTTATGTTGAACAAGTATTACTAATTGTAGTAAAAATTATAGTTATGAAAACAGCAAAAAAACATTCAACGATTACACTAATGTTAATAGTGCTTTTCAGCTTGACATTTAACAATACTAAAGCCCAGTTAAAAACCCCCAGTTCGGTTTGGACATATGAAAAAGGTACAGTAACTCTAATGAATGGAGAAGAAATTGAAGGCTATATCTATATGGATATGATGAACCCTCAGGAATTTCAAAAAAGGGTTAACCTGATTGACGAGAAAACCTATAAGGCTTACAAAGCAGGGGAAGACGTAGATAAAGAGGCTGTGGTTTATGATGCCAACGACTTGCAAAGTTTTACACTTGAAAATGGTAAAAAATTCAAACAGGCAAAATATGCCAATCTATTTGCGAAAAGAAAACAAGACCAGATACCTAAAAATTTGATGCTAGAAGTTGTTACGGAAGGAAAGATTACTGTTTTAAAAAAATATTACCACACCCAAGGTATCGTTACTTCCCACTTACCTGACCGGACGAAGGTTAGTGATGCGGATTATGTCAAATGGCAGGAAAATAATTTTGAGATTCTTGCCCAAAAAGAAGGAGAGGAGGCGAAAAATATGTCTTCCTTCAATATAAAGAAGCTTGTCGGCGATAATAAAACCGTTTTAACCAATTATGCTAAAAACAAATATGGTTTTAGAGATCTTTTTATAAAAGGACCTGTCTTTGAATCCAGCTTCCAAATGGATACGTTAGAGGCTTTCACCAGAATGGTAGAAGATTATAATAAAGAATAATAAGAATTTATTCAATTATTAGAAGATACGACCATAAAAGGTCGTATCTTCTTATTTTATGAAAACAGGAAGTTATAGCATTTGAGTTGCTATCCAGACTAATAAGTATTATGTGAAATTTTTTGATATTAATCTTATTATTGCAGAAAATGATTCCACATCTTCATTAAAATTATTAGTTGTTTTTTCTGGAGGATTTGATACGCTTGAATTTGATTCTGCCAGTGGAGTTTCTCCTATTGAAACAAAATAGTATAGTAGTAAGGTTACGGGTGTGATTCAAACTTACACCATCGATACTGAAATTGTTGAGATTGAGTTCAATGTTGATGCAGAATAAATTACGCCCTACAACACCGCATATAGCCAATAGGGCGGATTGTAGATATGCGGGTGTCAATAATTCTTAAAAAAGTTGATATAAAAGTGTCCACTTTGAAATGCGCTACTAGCCATATGCGTAAACGTTGTGCGGCATTTATATCACGACATTGAGTAAAATGAATGGCTGTGAAATTAGATAATTTTTAATATCTCTCAAGTATGAAAACTTAAATGAATCTACACTAATACAAATTCAGATTAATTACATAATAAAAAATTAAATATCATGAATGAAGATAAGTTAGACAAATTCGAGTTTCTTATTGGTGATTGGAATATGGAATCTAAAATTCCAAAAAGTATTTTCAGTGAAGCTGGTACAGATACGGGAGTAGGATCATTTAAAAAAATTCTAAAGGACAATTATGTGTTATTTGAATACTTGGCAAAATCTGGAGGAGGAGCAAAAGGAATATTCGCTTGGGACGATAAATTAGAAATGTATAGATATTGGTGGTTTGAGAATTCTGGTAATTTTGATTCCGCAACATGTAATTTTATTAATGATGTAACCTTAGCT
>JARRPN010000415.1:0-4532 GCA_037382875.1 Calditrichaceae bacterium
CCATTTTCATAAGAGCCTGAAACTTCAAGACCGATATGCCTTGCAGAAAGGTAATTATCTACAAGAAACTCTGCTGCATGACTTCTTTCCACCAGATACAAGCTTCCGGATGATCGCAATTCTTCCCGCCAAACTGGAACTTTAAATTGTCCCAAACGCAGAGCATAATTATTAAATAATTTTGCTTTAGCTTCTGCATCTTTTAATCTGGGCGAATTGTCACGTACTTCAATTTGGACTTTTCCAGACACCCAATCAGTCAATTTAGCTTTAACCTGCAAGCGGGTTCGACGCATCCGAAAACCATTATTATTTTTTGCGGCATCAGCATCGATGCTGTTATCATATAAATGCTGCAACTGAACTCTACCTGACAAAGACCAATTTTTCGCTTTTGATGCTTCAACATCCTGTGCCATTAATGATGCACTAAAAACAAAAAGTACAACAACGACCAATAAATGTTTCAAATTTCTTCCTCCTTATAAGTTATTTATTAATGTTAGAATTACGTTAAACCTATATTAATTTAGTATTGGCAAATTGTTAAGCTAATATTAGAAGGACGTTATGATATAATTAATATATTGTTAGTATTTTGTTAGATTTGTGTTAGGACGAGATGCTCAAATATAAATCTTTGATGTATAATTCTATAACCAGAGCGGGATAAAACCGATTTTATGTACAACATAGTATAATAGAAAATACTTACAATCATTTTCAAAATGCGACTGAACGGATAAATAACACTAGATTCAAGCATAGTTTAATGTCTAAACTTAAATTGAATCAATAATTACCTTATTTAAGAATTATTCTCGCAACTTATGTCTTTAATTCTATTTTTTTGGCCGATATTACTTCGTCGAGAACTTATAAATGGTTGTCTGTCTGTATTCTTCACCTGGTTTCAGTACAACCGATGGAAAATTCTCTTTATTAGGTGAATCCGGGTAGTGTTGTGTTTCCAGGCAAACACCAGAATGTTTTTTGTATGTTATTCCATCTTTTCCATTTTTGGTACCTTCGAGGAAATTACCCGTATACAGCTGAACGCCGGGTTGATCTGTATGCATTTCCATTACACGTCCGCTATCAGGATCAGACAAAGTTGCCCTATGTTTAACCTGCCCATCATAATTATTAAATACAAAATTATGATCATATCCAGTTGCATATTTTAATTGATCAAAATCCTGTTCAATATCTTTACTAAGCGTCTTTTCCTTTTGAAAATCCATTGGAGTATCTTTCACATCTGCAATTTCTCCCGTAGGAATCGATCCAGCATCGGTCGGTGTATATTTTCCGGCATCCATTTGCAGCCTATGATTTAATATGGATTTGTCAAATGATCCTGTTAAATTGAAATAAGTATGATTGGTTGGATTTAAAACAGTGGTTTTGTCAGTTGTAGCCCGATAATCAATTCTTAACTCATTATCCTCCGTTACAATATAAGTAACTTCTAATCTTAAATTTCCCGGATAACCTTCTTCCCCATCCGGACTGTTATAGGCGAATGTAATGGATTCAATAATAACACTTTCAGATTCAATCACTTCCCATAATTTTCTATTGAATCCTTCTATACCACCGTGCAAATGATTTTCTTCATTGTTTACAGCTAATTTGTATTCAACACCATTCAAGGTAAAACGCCCTTTTGCGATACGATTACCATAACGTCCGACAATACAACCAAAATAAACCGGATCATTTAGGTAATCATCAAAATAATCATAGCCGAGAGCAACATCCTGAACAATTCCATTTTTATCAGGAACCAGTATTTTTACAACCGTAGCGCCATAATTCATCACACCAACGCGCATACCATTTTTATTATGCAGTTCAAACATCAATACAGCATCATCGTTTTTAGTCTTACCAAACAATTTAATATTCATTTACTGTATCTCCTTTTCTAGAGAATTCAGTTTGTTAATTTTTATTCAATTTATTTAAAAAGTTTATTGATGTAAATAGTACCTGCTTGCCGAATCTGAAGCTGCATCACACATTTATTACCAAACACAGGTTGCATAAGATTTTTATATTCATAAACATATTCAGTCGGGATAAGCACAAATATAGTACCGGCAAAGCCGCCTTCATGTATCCGGCACACACCCTTCATTATTTTGCTGATAAATTGTTCTGTCAATGCCAGCGCCAAAGTAACGCTTTGTGATCTTGAATCCTTCATGTTATAAATGTTTTGTAACCATTTGAATGATGATTCTCCTGAATCATGGACATAACTCATAAATCGATCAAAATCGCGCATTTCTAATGCGAGAACCTGTTTCAATACACGCTCATTCTCATCTAAAAAATGCAATGCTCGCAGAACAGCACGATCCCCAAGATTATTTCTTAATTCAGGTATTTTTTCAATTAACTGATCTTTATTGATATCGCGACATACTTCCTGATTCATTGCCTCGGCAACAGATTTCATCTCGTCAGGGATGGCCGCATAATCGCTTGTTAAATCTGCATGACTGTCACCCGTATTTACTAAGAGAAGACTGTAATTGTATTGTGAAAATGACGAATCAATTTTTTTGATGATCGGGATGGCCGGATTTTCAAAATCAATGGATATAATCCCACCCACAGCACAAGCCGTCTGATCCATTAAACCGCAGGGTTTACCAAAATAAACATTTTCAGCAAATTGCCCGATTTGGGCAAGCATTTCTAAAGCCCGGGCTCCGCCGTTATGTAAAGCATTATAGATGCATCCAAGGAGAAGTTCAATCGATGCCGAAGAGCTGATACCGGAACCCATCGGCACATCACTGGTCACAACGGCTTTGAATCCACCGACTGTATCACCCAAATCGTCCATACGGGCAGCAATGCCTCTTATCAGCGCGCTGGTTGTTCCGATTTCTTGAGTATTGACCTTCTTATCTTTTAAATCAACAATAAATGGCTTATTATAGCCATCTGAATAAAGCGTAACAATATCATCCTGGGTTGGTGATGCAATCGCAATGGTATCTAAATTAATGGCGGCGGCTAATACTCTTCCATTATTGTGATCGGTATGATTGCCACCTATTTCAACCCGACCCGGTGCACTGAAATAATGCATTTCCTGCTCACCAAAATATTTGATGAACATTTTTTCCAGCTTATTATAGCGGGATACTTGATATATTTAGAATTCTATTTATATTATTTTTTTAATTCGAATTAAACCAGTTATGTAGGTTTAGTAAAATATTGAAATTAGTAATATTAAAAAACTACATATATAGTTTGAATATTAATACCAGAAAGGATTTTATTGAGGTTTACCATTAATAAATGTATTTTTAAACTTTAAATTTGTATAATTATTTAGAATATTACCTTTTTCTACACCATCAAAATTACAATCTTCAATATAAATATCCGTGATAGGAGAACGATTATAACCATCTAAGGCCAAGGCGTATACACTTTTTTTACTGCTAATATTCTGGATATGTATATTCCTCACTTCTGGAGTAAAATTTCCTGTATCACCTTCACTATAGAAAAAATTAATCCGAATAATAGCATCACTGACTTCACCGATGGTGCAATTTCTCATATATACATTTTCTACTAGCCCACCACGCAAAGAATTTGTTTTTATACGCAAAGCCCTTTCCAGATTCGGACTATCCATATAACAGTCTTCAATGAAAACATTACGAACATTTCCAGACATTTCACTGCCAATAACCACACCGCCATGCCCATCTTTCATCACACAATTTTGAATAACAATGTTTTCACTAGGAACATTTATCCTTCTGCCTTCAGCATTTCTACCCGATTTAATTGCAATACAATCATCCCCTGTATCAAAATAACAATCTTTAATATGAACATTTTTTGAGGATTCCGGATTACATCCATCATTATTTGGACCATGGCTATTTACTGACACATTTGAAACCGTTACATTTTCACATAATACCGGGTGAATTACCCACATAGGTGATCTTTTAATAGTAATACTATCAATCAAAACATTTCTACATTTATATGGTTGAATAAAATTTGTCCGCAATTCATACCCTTTTCCAAAAATTCTTTCATCCAGAGGAATATTGTCTTCTCCCATACGATAGAGTGCTGCTGTTTCATCAAGTCCGTTCGGCTCACCAATTTCCCAACCATATTCATTTTTACCTTTCCATGACCACCAGTTTTCATTTCCTGCCTGACCATCTAAGGTACCTCTGCCAGTTATAGCAATGTTTTCACAACCATAACTGTAAATGAATGGAGAGTAATTCATACATTCAACACCCTCAAATCTAGTTTTTACAATAGGCAAAAAATCATCAGAATCTTTACTGAAAAGAATTGTTGCATCCTTATTAATATGAAGGTTTACATTGCTCTTAAGGTGAATAGCTCCGGATAAATATATTCCAGCGGGTACAAGCACCCTTCCGCCACCAGATTTATTGCAATCTTCAATTGCATCTTTTATTGCCTTCGTACTAATAGTGCGACCATCTCCGATAGCGCCATAGTTT
>JARRPN010000416.1:0-2721 GCA_037382875.1 Calditrichaceae bacterium
ATTCCGGAGCCCAAAGCAGAAGCCGAGTTATCTGAACTGCCATTAACCACTGGTATACCGATCGGTAGCCCGGTTTGGCGAGCAGCCTCATCGGTTATTGAACCTATCAATACATCAGAAGGTCGCACATCCGGGAAGTAATCCCTGGGAATGCCAAAATAATCAAATGCCTTTTGAGACCAGGTTTCCTTCTTAACATTAAATAGCAGGGTGCCGCTGGCTTCTGCAAAATCTGTAACCATCACCCCGGTTAATAAGAATTTTAGATAATCTTTGGCAACAAGGATATGCCTTACTTCAGCCCATATATGGGGCTGGTTTTCAATCACCCATCGAATTTGAGCTGCAGTATAGGTCGTTGAGGCAATATTACTGGTTTCCTCAAAAATCATTTGTTTTTCTGCTGGGTCTGCGTTTATCCTTTCGACAATATAAGCTGCTCTTTGATCCATCCAGGTGATAGCTGGGCGTAATACCTGAAATTGGTCATCGAGATAAACCTGAGTGTGCATTTGACCACATAACCCAACCCCAGCAACATTCCCAAATTCATCAGGGAACTCCGTTGAAAGATAATGGCAAACAAGTTACAGTTGATCCTGCCGGTATATTATTTGGCTCAGGATCTACACTGGTGTCGATCCAATCCGTGGCTGGTACAAGCGTGCCATTGGCTCTTTTAAAACGGCTATTAATTGCATTTGCACTTAGCCGGGCATCAGAATCTCCAGAATTTGTAACCTGATATTCTATTTCAACATCAGATTGACCCTGGCGTACGACATCGTCCGGAATGTTTATATTTGAAAATACTAATCTTGCAGGTGCTTGAACGGTTAGAGCTCCCGGTACATTAATCGTGTCGTCATAGGCCTGAGTGCCGCTTAACATAGTTCCATGCAAATTAAAGGAGACATCATAAGTACCCAATGGAATAGTAGAAGGCAGCGTAATGTCTTCAAATGAAATTCTGGTGGTCTGCTGATTTATAAGTGAAAATGATCCGACAAGATTTATTGGATCTAATCCGGAACCAACTATTTCCATGTAGCTTTCATTTGCATTTAATGCTATATCTGCCAAACCAGTATTCTCAAAATCTGCCTGAAAATTGATGGACTGTCGTGGAATTACCTGTCCGGGATTTAAACTATTCGATACATATTGGGCATTTCCTCCGGATAATACCTGGAATGAACCGGAAGGTTCTGCAGGAGAAATAATCAGGACTTCATCGTCGAGACTAAGTATAACAAAAACATCCGTGTTTCCAACCGGATAATCCGCAGGTATATCAAATTGAAATTCGAAATTATTCGGTACATTTGTCTGTAATGTTGTTAAATCGTCCAACCTTTGTAAATTATTTACAGGATAACTTACACCTCCCTGCTGGAATTCGATCCGGGTTTGAGGGTAAGGATCAATGGATAAAGGAATATCTGTATTCAATACACTAAATGTCGCTGTTACACCATCTGTACCCTGTAAAACATCAGATACCTGAACCAAACCAATAGTTATATCTGTATCACCAATTGTAAGTTCTGCCGGATCTGTAATCAAAATTCCGTTCATGCTGCTGTAACTACCACTACCGGCAATTTGAATTTCAGGTGTATATTTACCACCCAAAAAATTTTCATCAATTACAGCATCTGAAAATTGTAAAGTAATATTTGTCGTATTTGCAGGAAGCAGAGTGGGCGATGATAGAACGGCTGAAAAACTATGGCCGCTGCCATCCGCAAATGAGAAGGTACTGTTTGATGTATTTATGGGCACATCCACATTCCCAGGATTTGAAACCTGAACCGAAAATCCGATGGTATTTCCCCTGCTTACAACTTTTGGATCAAGCGTATAACTTTGATAACGAATTGCATATACTGTAAAAAATAACGGATCCAAACCTGTTGCAGACGCTTCAGCAATAGATGAATCATCTTCTCTCGGAGCTGTATAATAAGTCTCTACCAAACCATTAGTGTTGCTAACAGCTGAAGAAACTGACATCCTTGATGCCGGTGAAAAAGATATCGTTTGTCCGGAAACATAATTATCGTGCTGGTCCAGCACTCTGACTCTTAATAATTGGGATCCACCTGCAATTGTCGTGCGTTCATTACCAAGACCATCAGCATCGACAATACTAACAGCCACTCCGTGAGTCACTGTGATGGTTCCGGTTTGATCAATTTGCCCTTCAACTGTTGCGGTGATGTTTCCTGAGGTTGGAGCAGTCACTGGATTAAAACTATAACTTACTCCGCTTCCACTTACCGGATCAAGAGTACCCGTACGAGACCATACGGCTAATGTATCTCCAAGATAATTACCCCCGATATCATATGCAGCTGCCCATAAAGTTACCGAATCATCAGCTGTCATATTATAATCATCAAACTCAATTCCTGTTTCACCCGGACCAGTCCTTATAACTATGGAGGCAAGTGAACCCAAATCAACATTTATGATGCCAGTACTATCACTCATATCACCGCTGTTTGCTCTAATAGTCCCTGATGTTGGTGCGATAACAGGTGTAAATGTAAAACTGGTTCCTACATTCGATTGATTATCTAAATTACCAGTCGTTGACCAGTTTGCACTAATCAACGAAATATAATTATCATATTGATCATAACTTGATGCATAAAGAGTGATCGATTGATTTACCACCAAATCTAATGGGCCTATCTCTGCACCGTTTTCGCCATC
>JARRPN010000417.1:0-2717 GCA_037382875.1 Calditrichaceae bacterium
GCCTGTGCTAATCTGTATATCAGTCTCGGAGTAAATAAAGAAAATCTTTATCTGGTTGATTCAAAAGGATTGGTTTATCCGGGTCGTAAGGAAGGAATGAATCCTTATAAAGAGCGCTTAGCCAATGGTGATGGCCCAGCTGATCTGGCTTAAGTTATAAAAGGCGCGGATGTTTTTGCTGGTGTTTCTGTAGCCGGATTAGTTACAAAAGAAATGGTTAAATCGATGGCGGATAAACCTATCATTTTTGCTATGGCCAATCCTGATCCTGAGATCACTTATCCGGATGCAACCAGTGTCCGGGATGATGTAATTATGGCCACCGGTCGCTCAGATTATCCGAATCAAGTAAATAATGTACTAGGTTTTCCATTTATATTCCGGGGTGCTTTAGATGTTCAGGCTCGTGCAATTAATATGGATATGAAAATTGCTGCAGTTAAAGCATTAGCCAATCTAGCCAAAGAAGATGTGCCGGATTCAGTAATCCGGGCTTACGGCAATGAACCTATCCATTTTGGCAAAGAATATATTATTCCTAAGCCCTTTGATCCACGTGTATTGACATGGGAAGCGCTTGCAGTGGCCAAAGCAGCTGTTGATTCCGGTGTCGCCAGAAAAAAGATTGATGACTGGGATGAATATCAGAATATCCTGGAAAGTAAACTTGGAAAATCCTATGAGATTATGCGCAGTGTAATCGATAAAGCTAAAAAACTTAATAAACGTCTTGTTTTTCCTGAAGGTGAGGAAATAAAAATACTCAGAGCTGCTCAGATCGTAATCGAAGAGGATATTGGAAATCCTGTGCTTATAGGTGATCCCGATAAAATAAAGCAAATTGCTGTTGAGAATGAACTTGATATTAGCAAAGCCGAAATTATCAATCCGAAAGAGTATAAAAAAATTAATGATTATAAAGTTGAATTATACAATTTACGCCAAAGGAAGGGAATTACTCTGACTGCTGCTGAAAGAATGTTACGTCAGGAACCAAACGATCTTGGTGTTATGATGGTACGTATGGGTGATGCGGATGCTATGATATCCGGTGCTAATCATTATTATCCTGAAGTAATAAGACCCGCACTGCAAATACTCGAAGTGGAAAAGGAAAAGAAAATCGTAGCTGGATTATATGCAATGGTTTTTAAAAATGAAATGATTTTCTTTGCAGATACGACGGTGAATATTGATCCATCAGCTGAAACTCTTGCGGAAACAGCCATTCTTTCTGCAGAAGCCGTTAAACGGATTTTTAATATGGATCCAAGAATAGCCATGTTGTCATTTAGCAACTTCGGCAGTGTGCGACATCCACGAACACAAAGAATGGCTGAAGCAACACAAATAGTTCAAAACAAACGCTCTGATATCATTATTGACGGGGAAATGCAGGTTGATTTAGCATTGGATGCAGAGCTCATGAAAACAAGTTATTCCTTCAGTATGCTTCAGGAACGGGCTAATATTTTTATATTCCCATCTCTGGAGGCAGGTAATATTGGATATAAGCTAATGGCCCGTTTGGGAGGGGCTGAAGCCATCGGTCCGATTTTGCTGGGATTGGAAAAATCAGTACATGTTCTGCAGCGGCATTGCGATGTGGAGACAATCGTACGTATGAGCGCTATTGCAGCAACAGATTCGGAATAATTAGTTTTTAAAAAAATATTTGAGACAATAATAATATTTCAGGTTAATTTATATTATATTGGATAGCAAAATTTGGCTTGATATTTAAACAATATATTATTTGCTTCATATTAATAATATGGAGGTAAATAGTCATGTCTGAAACTAATTCATTTGCTGAATGCGCCAAGGGCGTTCTACCAATTCTTGATGAAGTCGTTAGTCTTCACAGTCCTGAACGCATCATGCATAACATTGTTGAGCAGCTTGTAAAGAATGTCCATTGTAAAACCTGTGCCATAGTGCATATAAATCAAACAACAGACATTCTGGAGATCAGTAATTTCCATAATTTATCATGGAAATTTTGCAAAGATTATCGAAAACAAATTATCAGTCCAGTAATGCGCAATCTTATTTGGCAAAATGAGCCGATTCATATTCCAAATTTTGCTAAAGCAACTCATCTGGCCGAAGAATTAAAAATGGAGAATGATTTTGTTTCTTGTTTTGCAGTTCACCTATCTGCCAATCAACAGCCCCTAGGATTTCTGTACCTGGATAGTGATGAAGCAAATCATTTTACTGAGAAGATGCAATATTTAATTCAGATGTATTCACGTATTATCAGTATGTGTATTTTTAACGAACACATGACTGAAAAATTAAAACGGTTGCAGACAGAAGACAGTGAATCGGGTGCAATACGTTATGAGCAATTTTATCCTCGTATGCAGGAATTGTTTCATCGATCCCACCGGCTGCACGAAAGTCTATCGATTATGCTGCTTGATATTGCCCACTACAGTAGTGTAATTCAAACATACGGTCTGGATGTTTCAAAAGAATTACTTCAACAATTTGTAATACTGTTGAAGAATAACTTAAGACCTTATGATTCGATTGCGCGCTTTGGTGCAGACAAATTCCTGATTGTTTTGCAGGCCACAAACTGTGATATTGCGTTTAAAGTTGAACAATTTTCAGGATAGTTGGAGACACCAATTGTGACAGCTAACTTTAACTTCTGATCTGTAAACTCGGCATTTTCAAATAAACTATTAATCCTTTGAGTAACTTTA
>JARRPN010000418.1:0-2712 GCA_037382875.1 Calditrichaceae bacterium
AGCCGTTCTATTAGGTATGATGCGTAGAAAATCAGGACGAATAATTAACATCGTATCAACAGCCGGAGAAAGTGGATTACCTGGGCAGACAAATTATTCGGCTGCTAAAGCAGGATTGATCGGTGCTACAAAATCTTTAGCAAAAGAAGTCATAAAAAAAGGTGTTTTAGTCAATGCAGTGGCACCCGGTTTTATACAAACGGATATGATTGATAATTTACCTGTAGATGAAATTGTAAAAAATATACCTATTGGCCGTATAGGATCACCTCAAGAAGTCGCTGGAGTTGTCGATTTCTTATGTTCTGAAGATGCTAATTATATCGTCGGGCAGGTGATATCTGTAAACGGCGGTTTATATATGTAGGAGTTATAGTTTTTATAGATGTATGATGTAGCAATTACGGGAATTGGTATTGTTTCTTCCATTGGAATTGGAACCAGTGAAGTAGTGGATTCACTTTGTAATGGTAAGTCCGGCATTCAATTTAATCCTTATCGTTTAGAAATTGGTTTTCGCGGTGCACTTACCGGTGTAATAAAGGATTACCCTATACCTGATTTAAGTCGTAAAAAACGTAAAACGATGACTGAGTTTACGCAACATGCTTATACAGCTGCAATGGAAGCCATTGCAATGTCCGGATTAAGTCAGGAAGAGATTGCCAATGAAAAGACTGGTTTAATCATTGGAAATGATTCTTCCACCCTCGCAAACGTATCTCAGGTTGATATTACAAGGGAGCAAAAAAGTACCCTGCCTATTGGTACCAGTAGAGTATTTCAGGCTCTCAATTCCACGACAACAATGAATTTAAATACACTGCTCGGTAATAGAGGTGCCTCCTGGACAATTAGTGGTGCCTGTGCCAGTGGAGGTCACGCCATCGGTCAGGCTTGTGATCTGATAGCTCTTGGAAGACAGGATCGTGTTATCTGTGGTGGTGTGCAGGAAATAAACTGGGAATCTGTTTGCAGTTTTGATGCAACCAATGCTTTTTCTATCCGGCACGATCATCCCGAAGCAGCTTCCAGACCATTTGATAAGGATCGAGATGGGCTTGTACCAAGCGGTGGTGCCGCCATTGTTATCCTTGAACAATACGATATTGCAAAGAAACGAGGGGCCAATATTTTAGGTAGAGTCCGTGCTTATGCTTTTTCATCCGATGGTAGTGATTTAGCAGTTCCCTCCGGAGAGGGGTTGCAACGCTGTATGCATGATTGCCTTAATCGGGGCAAAATTCATCCGGATAAGGTGGATTATATTTCTGCTCATGGGACATCAACCCCGGTTGGGGATGCAGCTGAAGCTCAAGCAATTTATAATGTATTTGGCAATAAAACACCGTGGGTATCATCTATAAAATCTATGACAGGGCATGAAATGTGGATGTCAGGTGCTTCACAGGTTGTATATGGAACATTGATGGCAGAAAAAGGCTTTATTGCGCCAAATATTAATTTTAAAAAGCAGGAGCCAACAGCGGCAAAAATAAATATTACAGCAGAAGCAATTGAAACTAATTTAAAATATATTCTATTAAACTCCGCCGGTTTTGGAGGCACTAATTCCTGTTTGCTTTTAGAGGTTTGATGAACAAGTATGATCATGTCGTAATTGGTTCGGGAGTTAGTGGATTAACAACAGCACTCATCTTAGGAAAATTTGGTAAAAAAGTTGCCCTGCTTGAGCAACACTCAAATACAGCTCCACTCATCCGCCGTTTCAAAAGAAATAAATCCTGGTGTGATCCCGGATTTCACTATACCGGTGGATTAAATCCTTCAGGTTCACTTTCTATCCTATTTAGATATCTTGGTTTGGCTGATCATATTGAAGCAATGCCCATGGATTATAATGGATTTGATATTCTGTCATTGAAAGGACAAGGTGAGTACAAAATGCCTTACGGTCTGGATAATTTAAAAGAATATCTTTGCACCCATTTTCCTAATAGTGTAAAAGCCATTAATAATTTTATACAGAAAATAAAAGATATCAATTGTAATACAGCATTTATAAATCCTGATATGCCGTTCACTGAATTTTCTTCGGAAATCTATCTTAATCATAGCTTGGATTCATATTTAAGAAGCATTGGTGCTGAGCAAGAATTAATTGATTTGCTCGGTTGTCATGGATATGTATTATATGGCAGCAATGCTGCGGAAGTGCCTTTGCACACTTATGCTTATATCATGGGTTCATTTTATGAATCCGCATCATTAGTTGTGGATGGTGGAAATGGAATAGTTAGTGCATTTGAAAAACAGTTGAAAAAATATGATATTTCTGTTTTTACAGATTGTACCGTATGTGGTTTTAATATTGAAAATGGAAAAACACTTAAAGGGGTATATTGCGAAGATGAACAATGTTTTGAATGTGACTCTTGTATAAGTACGATTCATCCAAAATTATTGATTTCTATGCTGAAAGATGCTTCAGTACGTCCGGCATATGTTAACCGGATTAAAAAACTGGAAAATACAATTGCTGCGGTTGTTGTATTTTTAGAATCAGATGATTATCCGGAAGAAGTTTTAAAAACAAATTATTATGAATTTGATTTAAAATCTTCTTATGATAATCAATTAGATTATACGGCATATATGTCGGTGAATCCTGATGCGGAAACAAGAGGGAAAAGGGCATTTACAGTTATTAAATCAGTTTCACTGGAAGCATTTAAACCGTATTTTGGAAGT
>JARRPN010000419.1:0-4224 GCA_037382875.1 Calditrichaceae bacterium
AATGCGAGTATAATTCGAGACCTCAGCACTCGTTACACTCAGTTGCCAGTGGATTTGAAAGTTGAATCAGAATTAGCAAGTGTTAGATATAGAACCACCATTGAGTATAGTGATACGCTGACGTTGGATTTAAATGTAGTTGCAATGAAGGATAAGTGATATCAAATTGAGGTCAAAATTATGCCTGTAAAACATTCAAAACAAATAACATCAGAAGATGTTCCTGCTGGAAATAAAACATCCCGTCAGGTATTAATCAGTTCGGATGAAGCACCAAATTTTGCCATGCGTAAATTTATTCTTCAACCGGGTGGGAGTATGCCCAATCATACCAATACAGTGGAACATGAGCAATATGTATTAAACGGTCAGGCAGAAATTGCCATTGGTGATAAAACTTATCAGGTTAAAAAGGACGATGTCGTTTTTATACCGGCCAATGTGCCCCATTGGTATAAGGTGATCGGTGATGAACCGTTTGAGTTTTTATGCCTAATACCTAATCAGAAGGATGAGATTATTTTAATAAAATAATTGGTAACTAATTTATTGGATTGTACGTATTCAAAACAAAATCTATACTTGTTTAAACAAATACATGACAAAGGGAGGTTGTTTTGAAAAAGAATACTATAGTAAATACACTGGTGCTATTTATATTTTTAAGCACTTTTTTCCTTTTTGCCACTGAAAGTAAACAGGAAACGTCAAAATATGATAATATAAAAGAGCTGGATGTCAGCAATGTGACAGGGAGTATAAATGTAACAGGCTGGGATAAGGATTATGTGGAAGTAACCTATACCAAAAAGGCGCGCTATGAAGACGATCTTGAAGAAATTGATGTGGATATTGAGCAACGGGGCGACGTTTTACATATCGTGACCGATTTACCGTGGCGCTGTAAAAAATGTGAAGTGAAATATGATATATTTATTCCGAAAAAATTTAATCTTATTGAAGCAAAAACTGTAACCGGTTCTGTAGATATTCAAAAAATTGAATATGTTGATGAAATATTAACCAGTAGCACAACCGGATCAATAGATGCAGAATGCAGTGCCCGACTTATTGAAGCCAATGTCGTAACAGGTAGGATCAAATTATATATCCAGGATATTGCCAAAAATGGTGAAATTAATGCTGAGACAGTGACCGGCGGTATTAAAATATATGCACCAGCGGATCTTTCAGCAGATGTTGATGCTTCTGCAGTCACTGGGAGTGTTGATGTTGATTATGAATTTAATAAAGTTCGGGTAAAAAAGAACAGCAAACTTCGAGGTACCATCGGGAATGGTGATGTTATGTGCAGTTTAAGTACGGTGACTGGTTCAATTTATATGGGTAGCAGATAGGTAACGATTTATAAGTTTATATTTATGCCGGGGCTTACACTCCGGCTTTTTTTATTTATATACTAATGGTAAATAAATAAACTCCTTTCTTATAATCTAATTAATCAATTCGAGAATCATATCAAGATTGCTTTAATTAGATTATAAGAAAGGAGTTTATTTATTTACCATTAGTATCTAAATAAAAAAAGCCGGAGTGTAAGCCCCGGCATAAATATAAACTTATAAATCGTTACTGTTATTATTTCCTCTCTTCTCAGGTATTGCCAGCATACTTGTAATGATTTCTTTTGCTATCCCCCTATTTGTGTTTGATGATGGTGCGCTTTTTAACAATCTAGTTTCTTCAGAAAACCAAATTATCCAATATACGGTGGTGTTTTTATTCTATTTTTGCAATTATTTTGTAGTGATATTTTTCAATTCAGCCGTAGTAATCTGTGCCACCATTCGAATGAACGGTGGTAATCCCACTATAAAAGATGGTATCCAATTGGCAATTAAACGTCTTCCGCTTATACTACAATGGGCGATTGTAGCATCCGGTGTGGGAATGATTTTACGGATGATTGAAGAACGAGCTGGTATTCTCGGAAGAATTATTGTGAGTATCTTGGGTTTTGCCTGGACTGTTACAAGTTTCCTTGTTATTCCGGTGATGGTCGTTGATAAACGTGGTCCGATAGATTCACTAAAGGAATCAGCACATCTATTGAAAAAAACCTGGGGTGAACAGTTAATTACTAATTTTAGTTTTGGTCTGATATTTATGCTTCTTATGCTACCGGCATTTGGATTGTCTTTTTTAGCATTTATGTCGGGGGAAGCATTTATTATAATTTTAGTATTGATTATTTCAGCCCTGTATATGATTACACTTGTGTTGATTCAATCGACTTTACAAGGCATTTTTCAGGCAGCCTTATTTAAATTTGCCCGCACAGGAAATGTAGCTGACGGATTTAACACATATTTGCTGAAAAATGCAATCAAACGCAAGTAGTTTATATAATTTATTACATACCTTCCCAACCATAGTTGAAATTGGCTTAACTTATTATTAATTAATAGGTTAAGCCGAAATGGCATAATTATAAATCGTAATGTATATATAAAATATAGCTATGTAAAATATATAAAAACAATAACTTAAGTAATGTAAAAAAAGCTGTTTTTTGTTTGATTTTACTAGAACTCCAAGTTAAATTCCTAATTGGAATTAAATTTTATGATTCTGGTAATATTGAATTTATTAAGTATTAATAACATTCTGTAACCAAATAGAAATATAATATGTTCAGAACAAGAAACATAAATGGAGGATACATGCAACGGAAACGAGCAATAATTATGGGAGCAGCGGGTCGTGATTTTCATAATTTCAATACATATTTTCGCGATAATGAGTCCTATGAAGTAATAGCATTCACAGCCACACAGATTCCTGATATAGATGGTCGTAAATATCCGGCTGAATTATCTGGAAAATTATATCCAAATGGTATTGATATATTTGATGAAGCTGAATTAGTAGATCTGATTAAGAAACATGAAATTGATGATGTATTCTTTTCATACAGCGATGTACCTTATGATTATGTGATGAGCCGTTCTGCAATGGTCAATGCTGCAGGAGCAAATTTTACCATGCTGGGTACAAAATCAACACAAATAGAAAGTACCAAACCGGTGGTTGGCGTGTGTGCAGTCCGTACAGGTTGTGGTAAAAGTCAGACGACTCGTCGGGTTGTTCAAATTTTAAAAGACGCTGGGAAAAAAGTTGTCTCTATCAGGCATCCTATGCCTTACGGCAACTTGGTTGAACAAAAAGTACAGCGCTTTGCAGAATTGTCAGATTTAGATAAATATAAATGTACTATTGAAGAGCGGGAAGAATATGAACCACATATTATGTCCGGTTCGGTGATTTATGCTGGCGTTGACTACGAAGCTATCTTAAGGGAAGCAGAAAAAGAAGCTGATGTTATTCTGTGGGATGGTGGAAATAATGATTTATCGTTTTATAAGACAGATTTGTTAATTACAATTGTTGATCCATTGCGTCCAGGTGACGAATTATTTTATTATCCCGGTGAAGCTAATCTGCGTGCAGCCGATGTTGTGTTAATCAATAAAATGGATTCAGCCGATGCTGAAGATATTCTGCATGTACGTGAAAATATTCATACGGTTAATCCAAATGCAGTGGTTATAGACGGTGCATCGCCTATATTTGTCGATGATTATTCTATGATTAAAGGAAAACGTGTGCTGGTTGTTGAGGACGGACCGACTCTAACACATGGGGAAATGACCTTTGGCGCCGGTGTGGTTGCTGCTGAAAAATTCGGTGCATCAGAAATTGTGGATCCCCGGCCATATACGGTAGGTACAATTACAGAGACATTCGAAAAATATAGTGGTATTGGTTCTTTATTACCTGCCATGGGTTATGGGGATAAACAAATAAAAGATCTGGAAGCGACAATCAATAAAACAGAATGTGATCTGGTTATTATCGGTACACCCATTGATTTGAGAAAGCTCGTAAAAATTGATAAACCGGCTTTAAGAGTTACCTATGAATTGCAGGAAATTGGCAAGCCGGATTTAACGGATGTGTTGAAGAAGTTTTTTTAATCAATTTTGAAACGAAACCGAGTTCTCATTGTATTCAGTGAGAACTCTTTTTTGTTTTGGAGTAAATGTCATGAATAAAACAATAGTAGTTGCTCTGGGAGGTAATGCAATTACCAGGGAAATTGAAGAAGATAATATCCCGCGTCAGTTTGAAAATACGCGCCGCAGCCTGGAACCAATTATTGAATTGCTCGAAATGAATTATCATATGGTCATTACGCATGGT
>JARRPN010000420.1:0-4232 GCA_037382875.1 Calditrichaceae bacterium
CAGTCTGATCTATCTTTAAATTCGGGCTGATTCGTTTTATCTAATATAAAGGACCCTAGCACTAAATTATCCATTTCGGTGCGCATAAAGCAGATATAAGCGTCTGAAGGTGATTCAACAATGGGTTCACCGCGCACATTAAATGAAGTATTAATTATAACAGGACAACCTGTCCGTTTATTAAAACTATTTATAAGATCATAATAAAGCGGATTATCAATTCGATTAACAGTTTGAATTCGTGCAGAATTATCAATATGAGTAACTGCTGGAATTTTAGATCGTACCAGGTTAAGCAAATCTAATCCATTTAATGATTTTTGCTGATCTGTTAATTGATTTAATTTTTCTTTGTGGACATCAGCAACAATCAGCATATAGGGACTTTCTTCATCGAGTTCAAACCATTCACCAGCCTTGTCAGCTAAAACAGATGGCGCAAAAGGACGAAAACTCTCCCGATATTTGATTTTGAGATTCATTTTCTTTTGCATATCCGCAGACCGGGCATCACCAATAATGGAACGATTGCCCAATGCTCGAGGTCCAAATTCCATACGTCCCTGAAACCAGCCAATAACTTTTCCTTCTTCCAGGTAATCTGTCACTTTTTTAAGTAAATCTTCCTTTGAATAATGCTGATATGGAATATTGTTTTCCTCAAGAAAAAATTTGATTTCATCTTCTGAATAAGAAGGACCAAGGTAACTGCCATTTTGGACATCTCTTTTCCCCTGGATAGTACGTTCATTATTATCATGATGATAATGAGCAATCAATGCAGCACCTAATGCGCCTCCGGCATCACCGGCTGCGGGTTGAATCCAGATATTTTCAAATAATCCTGATCGCAGTATTTTGCCATTTCCTACACAGTTAAGCGCCACACCACCGGCCAGACAAAGATTCTCTTGATTGGTTGACTTTTTTACATGTTTGGCCATACGTAACATGATATCTTCTGTAACTTCCTGTACAGAACGAGCCAAATCCATTTCACGCTGTGTAAGTTCAGACTCTGGTTTTCTTGGTGGTCCATCAAATAGCTTAGCAAAACGTTGATTGGTCATTTTTAATCCCACAGCATAATTGAAGTAATCCATATTCATTTTGAATGAACCGTCTTCTTTCACATCAATCAAATAATCATAGATTTCTTGCACATATTTCGGCTCACCGTATGGAGCTAATCCCATAACTTTATACTCGCCTGAGTTCACTTTAAAACCTGTAAAATAAGTAAATGCGGAATATAAAAGGCCGAGAGAATGTGGAAAGTGTAATTCAGATAATATTTTTACTTGATTATTTTCTCCTACTCCAAAGGATGAGGTTGCCCATTCACCCACACCATCCATTGTTAGGAAAGCGGCATTTTTAAACGGAGAGGGGAAGAATGCTGAGGCGGCATGTGATTCATGGTGCTCAGGAAAAAGAATAGTCCCCTCATACTTTGTTTCCTTGGCAATTAGATCCAAAATCCATAATTTTTTTCGAATCCACAAGGGTATGGCTTTCACAAATGATAGAATACCTTTTGGAGCGTAAGTTAAATAAGTTTCCAATATCCGGTTAAATTTTATAAATGGCTTATCATAAAAAGCAATATATTTAAGTTGATCCGAAGTAATTTGTGCTTCTTTTAAGCAATAATTTACTGCATTAGTGGGAAAATTATAGTCATGCTTTTTTCTTGTAAATCGTTCTTCCTGTGCAGCAGCAATTATTTTACCATCTTTCAGAAGCGCAGCAGCAGAGTCGTGATAGAACGCTGAAATTCCTAATATAAAATCGCTCATCAAACCTAATTAAAGTTTTCTAAATCTTACTCGTAATCTTAATCTGGATCTTAATAAATCTCATTAGCCATCTGTACGTTTTAAAATCCTTAATAGAACAAGGTGAGAACAGATGTTTAATAATTATTTATTCTTGTACCGATTAAGTTATATATAAACAATAAATTTAATAAAATACGGATGAAAATAACAGTAGATCTCTATTGATTCATCCGTATTTATTAAATTTTAATTGATGATTAGAAAAGATAAAAATATTCTGGTGAATTTAGTTTGATTTTTTTATAAATGATTTTTCGAATGGTTTCATACTGGAGATAAGGATATTCTGATTGCAGAATTTCCAAAGCACGTCTCGTTGGGTGTTGAGATTTTAGAGCCTTGAATTCCTGCTTAATTTTAAAGTCACGTACACCTTTCTCGCTTAACAGATTGTTTTTTACCAGAAAATCAAAAATTTGATCAGGAATGTGAGATCTCAAAGGATTCTTCACCATGTTACACCTCCATACAGTAGTTGTTATTGCCGGAACCTGTAACAATATTGAGTGAAAAATCCTCCTTCTTACCTTAAAAATTATTGTGTGAAATAAAATTCGATATTAACCTAATAATGTCTTTTATACGATGCAAGGGAAAAATTGATCCCTAAAATTGAAAGTTGCTCAAATATATAATCTTCACTAAATTTGAAACCCAAAATAATAGAACTTGTGACGAAAAATCCAATAATTTAATCAGCAATAGTTAAGGAATAGATGCATGTTAGATATTCGCTACATTCGTGAGAATCCGGAGATAGTAAAAAAGGGAATTATTGCGAAGAATGAAAAAGGTAATGTTGATGTATTAATTTCTCTAGATGAAAAAAGACGGTCACTTATATTTAAAGTTGAAGAATTCAAAAAATGCCACAACGCCAATTGGTAAGAATGCTTCAGAAAACAAAGAAGTAAAAGTATGGGGTGATATTCCGGAATTTGATTTTAAAATCCTGAATCATGTGGAATTAGGAGAACGATTAAATATTCTTGATTTCCCCAGGGGGGGTAAGATAACCGGTAGTGGCTTCCCAGTTTATAAGGGAATGGGTGCAACTTTGGAAAGAGCGCTTATAAATTATATGATCGATTTTCATCTTAAAAATCATAACTATACCGAAATCTTTCCGCCGTTTTTAGCAAATCGCGATAGTATGTTTGGCACAAGCCAGTTACCAAAATTAGCTGATGATATGTATTTGTGTGAAAAAGATGATTTATTCCTGATTCCGACTGCTGAGGTACCTGTGACAAACCTGCATCGTGATGAGATTTTAGATGGTGATGAATTACCAATAAAATATGTTGCTTATTCCGCCTGCTTCAGAAGGGAAGCAGGTTCATATGGAAAAGATACACGTGGATTTTTACGAGTGCATCAATTTAATAAAGTTGAAATGGTGAATTTTGTACATCCTGATGAATCGGAAAAAGTGCACTATACCATGCTTACTGAAGCGACTGAAATCCTGGAAGCTTTAAAAATTCCTTATCGTGTATTGTTGTTATGCAGCGGTGATTTGAGCTTTGGCGCCGCCAAATGTTACGATATCGAGACGTGGTCACCGGCAGAAAATAAATGGCTGGAGGCTTCCAGTGTCAGTAATTTTATGGATTTCCAGGCGAGACGTGCTAATATTCGTTTCCGATCTGAAAAAGGCGCTAAACCGCAATTTATCCATACTCTAAATGGATCCGGTTTAGCCACATCGCGATTAATGGTTTCGTTATTGGAGAATAATCAAACGGATGAAGGAACAGTGATGATCCCAGAAGTGCTAATACCATATATGCATGGTAAATCGGTTATAAAATTAAAGCGCTCAATGAAGTAGAGAATTATCTGATAAGAGGAGATCTGAAATTTATATTTTACAAGTAATTCGGTCATTATTGATTATATCCATTTCATGTCTTTTTACGTTTATTTGCAGTTTCATCGCAATAGTGATGGGACTATTTTCTACTTATTCAGATCCGATTAATAATTTTATTCGTTTTTGGGCAAAAACAATTTTAAAAATATCCGGTATCAAAGTTGAAATAGTTGGGCTGGAAAATGTCAATCCAGAAATACCAGTGGTTTACATGGCCAATCATGGTAGTTTATTTGATATTTTAGCCTCATTCTATGCCATTCCTGGAGCCGCTAGGTTTATTGCAAAAAAAGAACTATTCCGTATACCTTTCTTTGCTCAGGGCATGCAAATAGTAGGGATGATAAAAATTGATCGAGGAAACTCCGCTAAAGCCAGGGCAACCATTAATGAAGCTATAGATGTAATGAAAAAAGGCGTGTCTGTAATTATTTTTCCGGAAGGAACACGCAGCCGGGAAGGGAATATTAGACCATTTAAAAAAGGGGGTGTAATTTTAGCGATTAACGGTAAAT
>JARRPN010000420.1:4264-6896 GCA_037382875.1 Calditrichaceae bacterium
AATTTGCATATTCATAAAGGGAAAATTAAAGTTCATTTTCTCAAACCTATAAGCACAGAAAAGTACAATATTTCAGATAGAAATGTTTTAATAAAAGAAGTAAGAGATGTAATTGTTAAAAATTATGATCCCGAATACAACAGGAAATAAAAAATGACTTTTAAAAATCTGGTTATTCTAGACCATCCCTTAATTCAACAAAAATTATTTTATTTGAGAGATAAGAGAACCAATAATCTGAATTTTCGCACCATGCTCAATGAAATATCGGGTTTGATGGTATATGAGGTTACAAGAAATTTGCCTGTAAAATCGAGAAACGTCCAAACTCCGTTAGAAACAACAACCGCTTATGTACTGGCTAAACAGGTGACTCTGATCCCAATTCTAAGAGCTGGACTAGCCATGTGTGATGGCATTCTTAATTTAATACCACATGCAAGAGTCGGGCATCTAGGGCTTTATAGGGATAAAGAATCATTGGAACCGATAGAATATTACAAAAAATTCCCACCAGATTTTGAACAGACTGAAATAATAATAATTGATCCCATGCTGGCAACCGGAGGCAGTGCCAATGCTGCGCTGGATTTTGTAAAAAAAGAAGGTGGTAAACATTTAACATTTGTATGTCTTGTTGCCTCTCCGGAAGGCGTAAAACTGCTCGAGGAACAACATCCTGAAATACCGGTTTATACAGCTGCACTTGACCGGCAATTAAACGATCATGGATATATTTTACCAGGTCTGGGAGATGCTGGTGATAGAATATACGGTACAGAATAGAATTACGGTTTTGATTTCTATTCTTTTGCACCGCACACTTTATTACGGCCGGTTTGTTTGGCTTGATATAAGGCTTTATCCGCAGTTTTTATGAGTTCTGAAGCACTCTCATTATCTTCCGGATAACATGAAATTCCAATACTAATAGTGATCTTGCAATCCTGTTTAATTTCTTCATTAAAAAATGAGTGATTAGCAATAAGATTTCTCAATTTTTCAGCTAAAGCTAAAGCTTCTTCCCGCTCTATTCCGGGTAATATCACTACAAATTCTTCGCCCCCGTATCGAGCGAGTGTATCTGTGCTTCGAATGTTTTTTAGTAATAATTTGGAGATGGTTTGTAATATGCGATCTCCAGCAGGATGACCATAGGTATCGTTATAATTTTTAAATTTGTCAATGTCAAGCATAAACAGAGAAAATATCTGATTATACCGCTTGGCACGATTTGTTTCACGCTCTAATTCCTGCATGAAATAACGATAGTTGTATAATTTTGTTAAGCCATCAAGAATAGCTTCCTGAGACTTTTTTTCATATAAATTGTGTAATCTTGAATATAAAATCATGTTTTCATAAATAACGCTAACAGTCTGAAGGAAGGATTTTAAAATTCGTATCTCATATGTGGCAAAGAGTTTATTTGTTTTACTCTTATCTATAAAAAAGATAACATTCTCACTATACGCACTAACCTGTTGTGATTTTATCTTATCTAACTCAGTTTTATCGTGGGTTTGAGTGTGTAGGTCAGCTATATTGCATATGATAAATGAATTGACATTAAGAATATTAGAAAATTCCAATAAGGTTTTATCCAGAATATCTGTTTTAGATTTAATCCATAATATGCCGCCTTCTTCATGGAGCAGATTGATAAAGTCTTCGGAAAATTTGAGGTTAAATTCAGCTAGTTCTGAAGAAGGGATACCAGCTGAAGCAAAATATTCAAGAGAACCATTATTTTTATCCAGATTAAATAATATACAGCGGTCAATCTGAAATCCCTCTACCATTTTTTGAGGTAATACCCTAGTCATCTTTTGCGGATCATTTTGTGTACGTAAGTGGTTAGCTAGGTTGTTCATATAGAATAAGCGGTCATTGTATTGTGAAAGATAATCGCGAGAATCATATAATTCTCTGTTCAATTTCTTTAAATTCTTATTGAGACCTTCAAGTTCAATTATTTTTTTCTTTAACCGGGATACCAGCTGAACATTGTATTTTTGAAGAAATACTTTTTCATTTTCCGGATTAATTATTTCTTTCTTACCTGCAAGGTACTCTTCAACATTAAATAGAAATTCTGTTATATTGATAGGCTTGGATATATACCCATCACAACCCGCAGTGAGAACCATATCTTTAATTTCTTTTTCAGTTGAGGCAGTTAATGCAATAATCGGAGTACTTTTGATTTCCGGTAGACTCTTAAGATGTGTTGTTACTTCATATCCCTGGATGTCTGGTAATTGTAAATCAATTAAAATTAAATCAGGCCGGTGTTCTTTGGCTAACTGGATTCCTTCCAATCCCCTGGAAGCTTCGATATAGACATACCCTTTATAACGAAAAATATCAGCCATTAACAATCTGGCTTCAGAATCATCTTCAATGTATAGAATTTTTTTGTTAGTCTTTTCTTTCATAAAAAATTTTAAATTAGGTTATTCAAACAATCAATATTCGATATAATCTCGCTTAACTTTACAATTATTGATAGCAGTATGAATTAAAATCTAAATAATTCAAAAATATTAATTATAGAATAAAGAATTATTCATGTTTACAGATAATAAGGGTTATATCGTCCACAGGATTAGTATTGTTGGAAAATTTTTTT
>JARRPN010000421.1:0-2696 GCA_037382875.1 Calditrichaceae bacterium
ATCGGTTAGTGGGGTTTGTTCGTCTGGCAATTGCAGTAATCATAGGAGCTGCATATTTAAGGCTAAAATTCATAGACATTGGTGATGGAACTATTAATGTAGAATCATTAAATTGAAAATAATTATCTTTTGAAATTGATATAGAAACTGGTTTATTTCTGTTTTCATCATCTGAAAGAATATAGGGAATTTTATAATTA
Source organism: Calditrichaceae bacterium (assembly GCA_037382875.1). Taxonomy (GTDB): domain Bacteria; phylum Calditrichota; class Calditrichia; order Calditrichales; family Calditrichaceae; genus JAFGKZ01. The sequence goes on from JARRPN010000421.1 coordinate 201, forward strand.
CCCTGGTGGTCTGTCCGAGTTTCGATATTACCAATTTTTATATTCGCTTGGTATACCGGCATTCCGTCATAATAATTTGTGATTTGGCCAGTGATCATTGCAGTATTCGCTAACTCTTGAGCTTCAGTATCAAATCCAAGATAACGATCCGTATCACAACTTAGATATATCAGGAGAATTAAAAAATAAATAATATGATGTATATGTTTTATCATATTTTTCTCTGAATATTCATTGGATTTAGTATAAGTATTTGTATTTTATAAATCAATATAATACAATACTAATTTTGATTTAATATTTTGATTCTCCAAAGATTATACATTGTTTCCATAATTCAACGATGATATAAAGATTACTTTACCCGCATCCATTTAATAATCTCAGGCAGGTTGGGCCGCTTGCCGTACATCAGGATACCCACACGGTAAATTTTGGCAGCCAGCCAGATTAAAAATATAATTGTAACTATAAGAAGTATAATAGCACCACCTATTTCCAAAATGCCAGGAGAAGTAAGATTAATTCTGGCAAACATAATGATCGGTGAGAAAAATGGAATCATTGAAATAGTAGTTACAACCGTACTATCCGGATTCTTTACAACCAGGCCAAGTATCATAAGAGGGACTACTAGTAACATAATAATGGGAAATGATATTTGCTGTCCTTCTTGATCCGTATTGACCATAGCTCCGACTGCTGCAAAAAGAATAGCATAGACAAAATAACCCAGGATATAAAAAAGAACGAAATATATAAAAATATCCGGTGAAAAATTAAGATACTCACTTGATACCGGTAAAACTCTATTACCATATAATACCAGCGCAATTCCGAATATAGCCCAAATGATATATTGTGTCATGCCTACAAAACCCTGACCTAATATTTTCCCTGCCATCATTTTGAATGCACTGGTTGTAGACAATAATACTTCAATAACTCTGGTCGATTTTTCGAGTATGATACTGCGCATGATTGATGTACCATTAAAGATTAGAGTCATATATAAGATTAAAACAAATACAAAGGTACCAAAATATTCTTCACCAAAGCCGCGTTCCTGTTGTTCACCACCCTTCACCACTTTAAAGGTTTTTAGATCAAGTGAATGGGTGAGTTTTGTAATATAATCAAGATCAAGTCCTGATTTCTCAATACGATGATCTCTAACGATTTTTTCAACAGCATCTTTTATGCGATAATTGACATTAAAATTGGCAACATTTTTAGTATAATACTCCACCTTATTACTATCCAGAATATTGGCGGGAATATAGAGTAATCCGTCTGTTTGATCTTGATCAATTAAAATTCTTTGGTTTTTAATAACGCTATCTAATTGACCGGAAACGGTCACTCGTTCCAAGAAAAATTTAGAAGAACCATCTTCTAAAGTATCGTTTAAGGCATCTGTTAGTTTATTATAGACGACATTGCTTTCATCAATAACATTAAAATGAACAGGTTTCTCTTCTTCAAATCCAAAGAATAATGAAGGAAGAACACCTAAAGCTATCATTAATAGGGGAGTAATTAGTGTAAGGATGAGAAAACTTTTCTTGTATACAGACTCCCGATATTCACGTTTGATTATAGTCCATATTTCTCTCATTGTCTGGTTCCTCCTTCAGCAAGCGCTATAAAAATTTCATTTAGACTGGATGATTGTGATTTAACCTGTGTTACTTTGATCTTATCTAAAAGTGCTATAAGCAAATCATTAGTAGTGTGTGATTCAGCAAGTTCCAGTTCAACATAATTACTGTAATAATCACATTTTGATATCATAGGTAATGATTTTATAAATTTGCCATCACCTTCAAAATCTACCTGGATTGAATTTTTACCGTATTCCTTTTTTATTTTTTCCAGATTTCCGTCCAAAATTTTCTCACCATGATTAATCATAATAACCTCATCACACAATTTTTCAGCAGCATCCATCATGTGAGTAGAAAACATAATTGCCTTATTTTGTTCTTTTAATTCAATCATAACGTTCTTAATGAGGTTAACATTCACAGGATCCAGGCCTGAGAAAGGTTCATCAAAAATTATTAATTCGGGTTCATGAATAATTGTAGATATTATCTGAATTTTTTGTTGCATGCCCTTGGATAATTCTTCTACTTTAGCGTCAGCTTTTTCGGAAAGCTGCATCTTATCGAGCCAGTAAGCGCATTTTTCCTTCGCTCTGGACAAATCCATACGGTGTAATTCGGCAAGAAAATAGACCAGCTCTTTTACTTTCATTTTTTGATAAAGACCGCGTTCTTCCGGTAAATAGCCGATTTTACTTTTTAGTTTATCATTCATTGACTGATCAAACAACGAAATGGTACCTGAATCAGGGAAGATTATATTCATAATCATACGAATGGTCGTCGTTTTTCCTGCACCATTTGGCCCTAAAATACCATGGATTCTTCCAGAACCAATTTTAAAGCTTACATCCTTAACCGCCTGGTATCCATTAAAAGATTTACTGAT
>JARRPN010000422.1:0-2695 GCA_037382875.1 Calditrichaceae bacterium
CTTTTTTATAAATCAAAAAGTGAATCTCATGGAAAAGGCAAAAATCCCATTAATTTTGAATCAATGCGACATTGTGTGGCTTGCAGGTATGAGATTGGATAATCGTTATAAAGTAACAAAAGGTTGTAAATTGTATTATAAGCTTCAAATAGATGGAAATTATTAAATGACAACTGATATGAATCAACAAAAAGAGATAGTACCTGATAATTATAAGCTTCTTATTTCTGAAAAGAAAATCCAGGAGCGTATTACGGAAATGGCCATCGAAATCTATAATGATTTTAAAGGTGAAAAACCGATACTGATTGGCGTTCTGAATGGCGGTTTTATTTTTTTAGCTGATTTAATCCGCAATATCAATATTGATCTGGAAATTGACTTTATTCGTATTTCCAGTTATGGCGATGCAAGGGAATCGACAGGGCATATTAAGGTATTGAAACCTCTAAGTGCGGATATCACAGATCGACCGGTAATCGTCGTGGAAGATATTGTCGATTCGGGATTATCGATTGAGTTTCTGGAAAATATGCTAAGCGCATTTAATCCAAAGGTTCTCAAGTTTGCAACCTTATTAAATAAGCCAAGTAAAAACCAAGTTGATATACCAGTAGATTACATTGGATTCAATATTGAAGATAAATATGTAGTCGGTTATGGCCTGGATGACACTCAGTTTAAAAGGAATTTGCGATCGATCTATTGCGTGGAATAGAAATTTGCTAATAAAGGAAAGAATATAAATGGAAAATAAAAACGATAAAAAACCGGATAATTCTCAAAAAGATAAGAAGAAAAAAGATGATGAATTCCAGTGGAAAAAAGCCTCTAAGACAGGCTTGATCTGGATAATCATTTTAATTGCAGCCATTACATTCAGTCAGTTCTGGCCAAATAGTCATCCGGATGAAGTTGAAATTGGTTTTACCAAATATCAGCAACTTCTTAAGGAAGACAAAATTGAGAGTGGTACGGTAACGCTTAAAGAAAATGTTTTTAAAGGTGAGTTAAAACAGGAAGAAGTTTTTCAGGGACGTAAAAGCACACAAACCAGCAAATATATAAGGACAGTCTTACCTTATCTGGATAATACGGTTGTTGATGAATGGGAAAAACAAAATATCCCAGTCCGCTTTGTTGAACCTTCCAGTGAATGGACTCTCATTTTAGTCAACATGCTTCCATGGATTTTGATTCTGGCTGCCTGGATTTTTATTGCCCGGCGTATGCAGGGAGGCGGTGGCGGTGGATCCCGTGGTATTTTCAGTTTCGGGAAAAGTAAAGCTAAGATGCTCACAGAAGATAAGGCTAAAGTTACTTTTGAAGATGTTGCCGGAGCTGATGAAGCCAAGATGGAGTTGCAGGAAATTATTGAGTTTTTAAAAGATCCTAACAAATTCACCCGACTTGGTGGAAAAATACCGAAGGGTGCTTTATTACTTGGTCCTCCCGGAACTGGTAAAACGTTGCTTGCCAAAGCAGTAGCCGGTGAAGCAGGTGTACCGTTTTTCAGTATGAGTGGTGCTGATTTTGTAGAAATGTTTGTAGGTGTTGGTGCCAGCCGAGTACGTGACTTATTTGAGGTTGGCCGTAAAAATGCGCCCTGTATCATTTTTATTGATGAAATTGATGCGGTCGGCCGTCATAGAGGTGCCGGGCTTGGAGGCGGACATGATGAGCGTGAGCAGACGTTGAATCAGTTATTGGTCGAAATGGATGGCTTTGATACCAAAGAAGGCGTTATCCTGATTGCTGCAACGAACCGTCCGGATGTACTTGATGCCGCTTTGTTACGTCCCGGCAGATTTGATCGACAGATTGTAGTTGACCGTCCGGATGTTCGTGGACGTACTGGTATTTTGAAAGTGCATACTAAAAAGGTTCCTTTGGATAAATCTGTAAATTTGGAGGTAATTGCCAAAGGTACCCCGGGATTGTCTGGTGCCGATATAGCCAATTTGGTGAATGAGGCTGCATTATTAGCTGCCCGTAAAGATAAAAAGAAAGTGACCATGGCAGATTTTGAAGAAGCCAAAGATAAAATCATGATGGGGACAGAAAGAAAATCACTTTTAATTAGTGATGAAGAAAAAAAGATTATTGCCTATCATGAAGCAGGGCACGCCTTGGTTTCGAAGCTTATTCCCGGAATGGATCCAATTCATAAGGTTACCATTATTCCACGCGGCAGAGCCCTTGGAGTCACTTCTTCTCTACCGGAAGATGATAAATATATTACTCCAAAAGGCTATCTGGATGGACAGCTATCTATATTACTTGGTGGACGTGTTGCTGAAAAAATTGTTTTTAAGCAATATACAACCGGTGCATCCAATGATTTGGAAAGATCTACTGCTCTAGTCCGCAAAATGATATGCGAATGGGGGATGAGTGATGAAATGGGACCGGTGACCTTTGGTAAGAAAGATCAGGAAATATTTTTAGGACGGGAAATTGCTCAGCATCGTGATTACAGCGAAGAGACTGCTCAAAAGATAGATGCTGAGGTGAAACGTATAATAGCCAAGTCTCATAAAAAGGCTGAAGATTTACTTACTGAGCATCTGGATAAATTGCATGCACTAGCAAAAGCATTACTGGAATATGAAATTCTTGATGGTGAACAAATTGATCAGTTACTCCGCGGTGAGCCAATTGATTCAATTGCTTTTACAAGTGAAGTAAAAAAAGA
>JARRPN010000423.1:0-2690 GCA_037382875.1 Calditrichaceae bacterium
GTCCACCTGTGATATATATTTTTTTCGAAACCACATTATCCCAAATTCTATCGACGGCTCTAAGATAAAGTGAATCTTTCATGATCGCGGCAATATCAGCCATGCCTGCATACATATAAGTAGCCCGAACAGCATGTCCAACTGCCTCATCCTGATGGATTACGGGAATACTATCCTGACTATATTCGCCATATAATTCATGACCTTCTGCATTTCCACGCTGATCCAGAAAAAACTTAGCCAAATTTAAATATTTCTTATTACCTGTAGCCCGATATAATTTTATTAATCCGGTTTCTATAATTTGATGGCCGGGCGGTTGCAAAATTTTTCCGGGTCCAAAAGTGTTTGCAATTAAATCTGCATTCTTCAAAGCGATATTTAAAAAGTTACGTTTGCCAGTGGCCTTAAAATGGGCATACGCCGCCTCATACATATGTCCGACATTATATAGCTCATGACTGGATCCCAAATTGAACCAGCGTGGTCCTGGTTTTACCCACCAGGCGGGCGTGGTATCAGGATTTAATGTTTTCCAGGTACAGATATAACCATCATCTTCCTGAGCGGCTGCAATTAGGGCTATTACCGAATCGACATAGGCATCCAGCTTTTTATCCGGATGGACACTTAATGAATAGGAAGCGCCTTCGATGATTTTATATACATCTGAATCATCAAAGGGCATTTTGCCTTCATAATCCCCTTCCATCAAACCGCCGGCTTTAGCAAAATTACGGATCCGGCCCTCTTCCTCACACTTATTAAATCCAAATGGAATTGTCACGGTTCGATTTGTTTCAATCCGTTTATTCCAGAATGAATCGGTTAGAGTTACTGAATTAAATGATACAGGAGTTATTGGATAATCAGGAATATCATCTGATTTAGAATTATAAGAACAAGATTGTATAGACAGTATGATTATTGTTAGAACGACTAAAGAATTGTGTATGATATTCATGATCTGATACTTCCTTTATTGTTAAATATAAATCATTTTAACATTAAAATATAAATATCGCAATTCTTATGCCTTCTGTAGCTTCAACAATCCAAGGTAGATCATCCATATTTGAATAGTCACGTTGAATTCTTCTTAAATTAATGTAAGGTTCTAGAGCCACATTTCTCGAAATGAAGATATCGCACCCTGCAGTAAATGATAAATACCATGTTGTGGTGGTTCTATCAAGATTCAAACTAACAGGATAAGGATAAGAACTATCATCATCAAATTCCGTTTTTTGAAACAAATATTCCAGGCCTAAGTTAATTTTAAATTTTTGATGCGGATGTATATAAAATTTAATTCCAGGACCTATTCCGAAGCTAGTGGAAGATAAGTCACCATCTTCATCATAAGCAAAGAAAACTGAACCTCCTAATGCCAAATATTTTGATACAAAAAAATAACAGGATGGACTTATCGATAATCTCGATGCCGTTTCATCATCATCTTCTTCAAATGATGAAGTAAAAGAAATACCCCCACCAAGCGTGTAAGTTCCAATTCCAATATCATCCTGAGCAATTAAATTCGATGCAAAAATAAACACTGCAAAAATAATTAAAGTTCTCATCCTTAATCCTCTCAATTTTTGTAAGATAATGTTTTAATCTATGTAAATCTGAAAATGACTACGAAAAATAATAAGGAAACTTGAACTCCAACAAATTATTAGAAAATAATGGAAAAAATAATAAAATGAAAAAAATATATTAAAAAATTGTAAACATTTGTTTTCTCTATTTGCCAACGATTACGATCAAATATTAATCATTTATTAAGAAATCTCACATTATTTTAAGATTCGGAGTAATTTTTTCGATTATTGAAGTTAGAATGCATTAATTATGGATGATTTTATTATGCTCAGACGTTCAGGACTATATCTTCTTATTCTAATATTAATGCTATCATGTTCTGACAAAACAATCAATCCCGATGATCCGCAATTAGTAATGGTTAATTCATATACAATTGATGTATCCCAACCATCCGGTTTAACCTTCGGAAAAGACTTTAAGACCTTATGGACGGTCAGCGATACACCTAATGGTGGTATTTATGAACTTAATTTGGAAGGAGATATAATCCGGACCCTTGAATTTGAAAGCGATGATCTGGAGGGTATCACCTACGATCATACCAACGATATTCTGTGGGCGGTAGATGAACAAAATAATGAGATCATTAAAATTAGTACAGATAATCAGGAATTACAGCGGGCTGCCATACCCATTCTAGCTTCCCAGGACCATGGTGTCGAAGGCATAACTTTGGAATCCGATAATAAATTCTGGATAGCCAATGAAAAATTACCAAAGAAACTTTTTTTAATGAATTCCAATTTTGTGATCGAAGAAGAGTATGAACCGGATTTGGCAGAAGATTATTCAGGACTTTGTTTGGATACTGATAATTGCATCCTTTGGATTGTCAGCGATGAAAGTCAACTTATTATAAAATGGTCACCTTGCAAAGGAACGACAGAAAAATATAGCATCCCAATAACTAAAGCAGAAGGTATTGCTATCAACCACCAAGATGGTCAAATATTTATCGTAAGCGATGCTGAACAAAAATTATTTGAATTCCGAATTGAATAAAACCACATCCTTTTATTAATTTCCTTTTGAAACATATTTTCATCAAATTGGTTTATTTGAGTTACAAACCAATTTAC
>JARRPN010000424.1:0-3570 GCA_037382875.1 Calditrichaceae bacterium
TTGGCAATTTCTGCAAAGCTTAATGAATCTGGACTGATCTTCCAGTTTTCATAACCCTCGGGGACAAATTCCAGTCTTTTAATGGTAGAACCCCGAACACGTCGGCAAAAATCAGTTAATAATTCAATTTCCATTATAATTTTTATTCTAATAGATAGTATTATTTATTACTAATTTATTCGACGCATAACCCTGATTTATGGGATGCAAGGAAAAAATGTTTTTGAATGATTTAATCACTTATTTAAACAAAGACGGCTTGTTTGAGTGATTGATGATTCAAATCATCCCAATTTAATTCATTTTCTTATATTGAGTCCAAAGAATGCTGAAAATAATAATATCAGTTATTAATGAATACATACTAAAAGTACCAATAAAAAAAGTTGATAAATATAATAATAATGTAATTATACTTAGACTAATAAGAGCCCATTTTTTCATCATAAGTATATAAACAAATCCGATAATATATATTACGGCTGTTATATATATATAATATGTATACCATTGAGGTAGTTCTTTACCGACGACTTTTGATAAGTTTCCTGTGAACGCGTAGTATAGAGTGCTTATAATTATTAGAAAATAAGCACATGATGATATAATAATAATCCAATTTTTCTTCTTTTCCATTTAAGTATCCTTTGATTAAAAATTCGTTTGCATGACGGCTGAAGTGAGCCGTCCGGCAGATACCGGAAAACCTGCTTTTCAAAATTGAACCAGAGCGCCTACTTCGTAGCGTTTAGTTTACCAGGATTTGCCCCAAACCGCATCCGGGCAGGCTCCGCAATAGGTTCCGCATGGGGCTGCCAGATGTTCTTTGCCGGTACCGGTCATCTTGGCTTTTTTTATTTCTTCGTTGTTATGCTTTAGCGTTATGGTAGAATCTGTTAAAACTTCTAATGGAAGACACGCACAACATAACGTTGTACCGGTTACATTTTTAAATATAACCTCTTGGATTGAATCACAACCCATGCAGTCTGATGGAAAATTTTTTTATATGCCTTTTAATTCCCTGTCATCTTTTTCAATACATTTTTTGCAGCTAAATATCCCTTGTCTATTAATTCTTTTGTCTGATCCGTATTTATAAGATTAAATGAAGATAAATCAGGCTTGATCAGAACATCAGCTTCTTCTGTTTGAAGTTTTGTCGCATTCATTAAGGTAAAATCAAATGTATTTAATAAAACTTCAACAATACTTTCAGGTTTTTTATGAGAATATTCAGCATTCAAATCGACACCAATAATAAATTCAGCCCCCATTTCTTTTAACGGAGTTACTGGAACATTTTCGACAATACCACCATCTACTAATAATCTATTATTAATATCCACTGGTATAAAAAGACCAGGAATACAAGTGCTGGCCATAACAGCATTGGCAACTTTTCCTTCTTTTAAAATGATTTTATCTCCATTAGAAATATCTGTAGCAATCATTGCAAAAGGAATATTAGCTTGATCAAAATTCACATCTCCAATATGCTCTGTTATGAGATCACCTAATTTTTCATTCGACAGTAGAGCCATTTTTGAAAGCGATATTGCTGAAATATCCAGCCAATTCATATCTAATGCAATTTCCTGAATCTCTTTCCAATGTTTATTAAATACAAAAAGGGCTGATACAAATGCTCCTATACTTGTACCTGCTACAAAATCGATTGAAATATCAAATTCTTCCAAAGCTTTTATTACACCAATATGAGCAGCACCCAGAGCAGCACCACCACCAAGTGCTAATCCAATCTTTTTATTATTTTTCATGTAATACTTTTTCCAAACATTTGTCTTATAAATGTACTAAAACACAATTATTGAAATTTCTCAATTGCGTTTTTTATTGAGTCACCCATAATTTTCCAACTATTCTCAATGCCATCCTTCAATTCTTTCCAGGCTCCTTCACTAGTTTCTTTGATTTGATTTAGTTTTTGTTGAGCTTCGTCTTTTTTACTATGTAAGTTTGCAAGCTGTTCTCGATACTCAGCTTTCATATCAGCTTTCACTGTATCAGCCTTTGCCTCCAATTTCTGTAATTCAGCATCCCATTCTTTCAATTTGGCTGCCATTTTATCGATATAGGTTCTTCGATCTTCCATTTATTCCTCCTTATTTTGTTTTGATTTTTAATTTATTATAAGCATACTGTGTGAGCTAAGCCAACTGCCTGTCCGACCTATCCGGCCTGTCCGGCGTTTCCCAGACGGACGTTTCCCAGACGGACGTTTTGCAGACTGACGTGATCCGGTCGGCTTGAATTCTTTTTTATTACGAGGTTTTATAATAGCGTTTTCAGTCTCTATAGATTTGATATCCGGATTCTTTATTTTTTCTAATAACCAGTTATCCAAATCGATTATATGTTTGGCAATTTCTGCAAAGCTTAATGAGCCTGGACTGATTTTCCAGTTTTCATAACCCTCGGGGACTAATTCCAGTCTTTTTATGGTAGAACCCCGGACACGTCGGCAAAATTCAGTTAATAATTCAATTTCCATTTCAATTTTTGTTAAAACAAATGTTTTTATTTATTTCTAATTTATTCGCAGCATAACCGACTAGTCTGGTCAGACGGGCAAACCTATATAGCCGGCCATTGCCAATGCACTTTTAGGAATTGAAGCAAAACCTTTATACTGTGGTGTTTAATCACTTGGGCTTGATCCTGTAAAGTTGAGTGATTGGTTTTACGCTTCGACATAAATTTAATATAAAATTATTTCACACAATATTACAAATAAATTGAATGCAGTTTTAAAGTAATTTGATCTTATGGTAAATCTTCCAGTATTACTTTTTCCTTGCTTATAGAAAGTGTGAAATTAGAAGTAAAAAAAGGGCATAAGAAAAATCCTCATGCCCTAAAATCAGATAAAAAATTTGAAAATGAAAATTAACGGACCAATATCATTTTGCGGGTATGGCTATACGAACCGGCTTGCAATCTATAATAATACACACCGGATGCAAAATTTCTTGCATCGAAGACTATTGTATGTTTCCCACCCATTTGATACCCATTAACCAGCGTTTTAATTTCTTTACCTAATATATCATACACTTTTAAAGAAATTGTCGCCGGCTCTGAAATAGAATAGCTTATTGTTGTTGCAGGATTAAAAGGGTTAGGGTAGTTTTGTCTCAATATAAGTTTATCCGGGATGGTTTCGTTTTCATCCTTTATTCCGGTAATTTCCAAACTTGTAAACGGCATCGACTTATATTGATTGCCGCCATAGGCGCCCATGTCGTTTCTCAATGTACCCAGAGCCGGGGATAGAGCGAAACCGGGATTATCCAAGTCTTCCCAGTCATTGCTGGCGGTGCTCGTGTCGCCTTTATCAATGCAGGGAGAACCATCCTGCAGAATTAAAGGTGTGTTTTCGATGAACAAAGGATCCTCATCAATATTCCCGGCGCCTTTCCAGCCCCCTTCAATATTTGTATTGGTAATATTAATATTATCCAAGCCAGTTATTTGTGTTTTCGAAGAACTCGAGGTATTACCATAAATAATACAGTTTTCTACATTGAAAGTCGTAGGGGATTTATG
>JARRPN010000425.1:0-2688 GCA_037382875.1 Calditrichaceae bacterium
ATTCGAGTCTTTCCTGGTGTCTTGAACAGTTGGATGAAGATGATTTGGATTTTTTACGTTCATTTCAATCGATTATACAAAAATCACTTTTATCAGATATTGAGTTATTATGCTATCATGGTTCGCCTGATTCCAATATGGAAATCATTTTATCAAATTCTGAAGATTCTATCTACGACAATATATCCAGTCGCTATAGAGCAAATATTTTTGTTAGTGGACATACACATCTACAAATGAAGAAAAACTATAAAGATAAACTGTTCATCAATCCCGGTAGTGTTGGTAGTGTTTTTCCAAAATTTTTTATGCCTGGAGAAACACCCACTCTGGTACCACAGGCAGAATATGCTATTATACGTGTTGAGGATGGAAAGATAAGTGTAATTATGAGGCATATTCCATTTGATACCAAATACTTCAAAAAATTCATCTCAAACAGCAATATTCCCATTAAAGACTGGTGGCTTGCGCAGTATTGCTAAATTCTCTAAACTTTCCGCCAATTATGAACTAATTTTTTCAGTTCTTAAGTTGTATACATCATAAAATTTTTAGATATAGGCAGGGTATGAACCAATCATCCAGTAAAAAATCAAAAAAAGTCACCTTAAACAGTGTACGTTATGTCATCCAGAATATTATTTTACCACGTAAAAAACTGCTTCTGATCGGCTTTGTTTTAATCATTATCAATCGTTTGTCTGGTCTGGTGTTGCCGGGCGCAAGCAAGTATCTTATTGATGAGGTTATTAACAAATCCAATACGAATCTGCTATATACATTATTATCTGCCGTAGCCGGAGCAGTAGCAATACAGGCAGTAACTTCATTCGCGTTGACCCGTTTGCTTAGCGTGGAAGCTCAACACTTAATTTCGCTCTTACGTGCAAAAGTACAACAGCATATCATTTATTTACCCCTACGCTTTTTTGATAATACCAAATCAGGCGAACTGGTTTCACGCATCATGAGTGATGTTGAAGGTGTGCGCAATCTGGTCGGAACGGGATTGGTGCAGCTCTTTGGCGGTATCTTAACATCTGTCGTTGCTTTGTTTTTATTGATCAGGATAAACGGTTTGATGACTCTGTATGTGCTGGTTCCACTTATTATCTTCGGTTTAATTTCTCTGAAAGCATTCGGATTTATTCGTCCAATTTTCCGTGAGCGGGGAAAAATCAATGCGGATGTTACAGGTCGGTTAACCGAGTCCCTTGGCGGAATTCGCGTTATTAAAGGATTCAATGCTGAACGACAGGAAATAGGTGTCTTCGAAAAAGGTGTGGAGAGATTATTTTTAAACGTTAAAAAATCGCTGACAGCTACCAGTTTGGTGACTTCGTCTTCGACCTTTTTGATGGGAGTAGCAAGCGTGGTGATTATGGGCATTGGTGCCAACATGATTCTTGATAGTAAGATGACGGTTGGTGATTTTTTTGCATTTGTACTTTATCTTGGCTTTTTAATCGCTCCGATTATCCAGATGAGCAATATCGGCAGTCAAATGACTGAAGCTTTTGCGGGGTTGGATCGAACGGAAGAAATTATGAATGTCACTAAAGAAGGCGAAGAGAAAGTACGTACCCGCAGCCTGGAAAATCTGAAAGGGGATATTGAGTTTAAAAAAGTTACTTTCTCTTACGAAAAAGATAAACCAGTTATTAATAATATTTCATTCAAGGCGCCGTCCGGTTCAGTTACGGCGTTGGTGGGTACTTCCGGTTCCGGAAAAACGACTATTGCCGGACTGGCAGCTTCCTTTCTGCAGCCCGATTCAGGCATGATTACTGTTGACGGTATCGATCTTGCTACGATTAGACTAGACAGTTACCGTTCGCGTCTTGGGGTCGTATTACAGGATGATTTTTTATACGAGGGCACTATCCGCGAAAATATATTGTTTTCCCGTCCAGATGCCACAGAAGAAGAATTGCTTTCTGCAGTGAAAGGTGCCCATGTTAATGAATTTACCGATCGCTTTGATGATGGTCTGGATACTCTGATAGGTGAGCGTGGTGTAAAACTTTCGGGCGGACAACGTCAGCGGGTAGCTATAGCCAGGGCCATATTAGCTGATCCAAAAATTCTGATTTTAGATGAGGCCACATCCAACCTGGACACGGAAAGCGAGTTGTATATCCAGGAAAGTTTAGTAGAGCTGATGAAAGGGCGAACTACTTTTGTAATAGCCCACCGTTTGAGCACCATCCGTAAGGCTACTCAGATTCTTGTCATTGAAGACGGACAAATCGCCGAACAAGGTACCCATGATGATCTGGTGAAAACAGAGGGACGGTATTACCAGTTATATACCTATCAGGCGAGGATATAGAGATGGTCAGTGGTCATCAGTAATTAGTCAGTTGTAGTTTGATACCAAAATTTTGATACTGATTGTATGAAAAATACTATGTCTTTTTGATATACATATATCATAAATTATAATTTTGATTTAACTTTTGGACTATAACTTCTGACTTATATGTTCTTTCTTCTTAGTTTGTTGTGAACAAAGATTTTTTTCATTGCTATTTATTTTTAGTATTTATAATATCTCATACGTATTATCTTTAACGAATACCTATCAGAATTAACAAAAGGAAAATAATTATGCAACGAAAAGATTTCTTAAAATCCTGCACCATGGGTGTGTGTTCATGTTTTGCTTTTACAGCTTTGATGCCC
>JARRPN010000426.1:0-2667 GCA_037382875.1 Calditrichaceae bacterium
CCATCCGTTGAAGTAGCATAGCCGATACGATATGAAGAAATTTGACCAGCGGAATACCACATATGAAAGATATTACCATCATATATTACACACGGAGCTTGGACCCTTGGATAATCCCACTCCCCACTATGGTATCTCAGGACAGGATTATTGGAGTCTTTGTTCCAGGTACTGTCCGGATGCACTGAGGTCGCATGCCCGATCTGAACCTCTTCACCAACTCCATTCCAGGCATGATACCACATATGATAAATACTGCCATCAAAAAGAACCGAAGGGTCCCAAACCCACTCATCGTCCCAACTTCCGGGTGATCCTGCAATCAACACAGGATTATCCGCATCTTTTTCCCAGGTGATTCCATCTGATGAAATGGCGTGTCCGATGGCACCTTCATTTGGGTCGGGATTATCAGCGCCTGTATACCACATATGGTATATGGTATCAACCAGGATTACACAGGGATAAGCAACACGATCGTCATCCCAGCTTCCTTCTGTTCCCGGATGTAACACCGGATCACTTTCTGCATATGGCGGGTTCGTTGTCAGCTGATTATTATATTTTATCCAGGTAATCCCATCCGTTGAAGTCGCGTAACCGATGTTACTCATGTCTCCAGCACTGTACCACATATGGTAAGATGAGCCGTCAAAAAGTACCGAAGATATGCCTATTCGCTGCACATCCCACTCCAAGACTGAACCCGGAACTAAAACAGGATTGCCCTCATACTTTTCCCAATCAGTCTGAGCAAAAGAATTACTATAAGTTACCATTAATACTAAAACAAAGATGATCGAAATATACTTCATAACCTGCCTCCTTATTTGTCTAATTGTGGTTGTTAATATATTTCAAAACCTGTTTTACAATCTTTCATCAAACAGACAAGACAATGCTATCAGTAAATCTTGCGATGCATTCTGAATCTGAAGATGTTCTAAACAATTGTCTATTACTCAACGCCACCAATATGCATCCAGTTGGTGTACCTCTCTAATACCTTATGATTTATAACTTTATCCGCCTGAAGCACCTGCATCAACCTGCCAAATAATGTCACCGAGTTGTTGTTTTTATCGTATAATGAAGGCCTTGGTGATTTTGCATATTTTTAGGAGCTCCTACCTTCATATTATACATGACTATAAAGGTGAAACTAACCTCTGTTGTTGCAAAAACTGATACTGATGTTGCAAAAAAGGGGGAAATCTGAAAAACTACAGCCGGGGATTACTGAGGGGATTGGGTTTGTAAATCAATCTGCCATTCAGGCTAAAATTAAAGATTCCTCCGGAATGACTGTGCGGAAATTCTGAATTAATCCCTGTAATTCAGTGGCTGATTGTTAAGATTAACAAACTCGCGGGGAGTATGGCCATACTGGAGACGAAACATTTTGGAGAAATAAGAGGGATTTGAAAAACCTACGGCATAGGCAATTTCACTAATCGTACCTGCATCTTGCTGTAGTAATTGGGCAGCACGTTTTAATCGCAATGAACGCAGAAACTCATGTGCGGGTTGATTTGTTAATGCGATCAGCTTTCGATGCAGGTTGGAGCGGCTCATTCCTACTTCCTTTGCAAAATCAGCAATGCTGAAGTCGCTTTGGCCCACATGAGTCTCAAAAACATTTAACAGACGTTCTAGGAATTGTTTATCCACAGAATTGGCGGTAAGTTCTCCTGGTTTAACATCAAGCATCCTGGAGAATTTTTCATGAAGTTTTTTACGTTGTTCAATCAAGTTCTTTGACCGCACTCTCAATTCTTCTGCTTCAAACGGTTTGGTAATATAATCATCTGCCCCGAATTCCAGACCTTCGATTTTGCTTTCCAGATCAGCTTTGGCGGTTAGCAGGATAACTGGAATATGGCTGATCCGTTCATCGCTTTTAATCTTTTTGCATAATTGAAAGCCGTCCATCTCCGGCATCATCACATCGCTGATAATCAGATCGGGATATTCCTCTATCGTTTTTTTAAGTCCCTCTTTACCATTTTTAGCAGTCATGAAGCGATATTTATGATCCATAAAACTGCAAATGTAATTAGCTACATCAGGATTATCTTCAACGAGCAACAATAACGGAGACCGGAAACCGGAAACCGCAGACCGAATATCGGAGACAGGAGACGGGAGGCCGGAGGCCGAATTTTCGCTGATAAAGTCTTCTGATTGTTCGGTCTCCGGTCTGCGGCCTGTGGTCTCCACTTCTTCTATTATTTCATCTTCTTTAAAAGATTCTCTGGCAATCGGCAAGATGACCCTAAAAGTTGTTGTTTTGTCCGGGATACTGGATACTGAAATCTCTCCATGGCAGATTTCCACCAGATCTTTAGTTAAAGCCAAACCAATGCCGGTTCCTTCACCGTCTTTGTGGTAATGATTATTTGCCTGATGAAAACGATCAAAGATTTTATTCAATTGATCGGCGGGGATACCCGGGCCGGTGTTGATGACAGTTATATATATTTTTTTGGATTTTGGATTTTGGATTTTGGATTCTTGGACTACTTCGCCCTCACTAATATTGACCTCTATTTTTCCGCCCTCCGGCGTAAACTTAAAGGCATTTGAAAGCAGGTTAGTGACGATCTTTTCCAGTTTATCGCGGTCCACAAATCCGCGGATGTTTTTACCATCAAATTTTAGATTAAT
>JARRPN010000427.1:0-2663 GCA_037382875.1 Calditrichaceae bacterium
TCTTCATCAAAATTCTGATGCATAAAACGTGTGCTTATTTGCATTTTATCTGTGGGCACGGGATGGAATCTGAAATTCTGCGCATTAATGGAACTTGATGATAATAACAATAACATTAGTAAGATTGATGCCGGTTTGAGTTTTCTCATAGTGATATTTCCCTACTGTAATTAAACGAATTATTAGCCAATAGATAGCAATTGGAATGAAACTGTATATAGGAATGACAAAAATCGTTCCAAAGAATATTTCTTTACATATCAATCCTTTTTCAACATAAACATTCTAAATTGAAGCTTGCCTATGAAAAAAATTCGGACTATATGAATAATTTTCGCAGGGATTACATTTTAATCTGTTTAACTTTTAATCAGAAATGATACTATCGATTTTCCTGTATCAACTCAAGATTTGGTGCTTCCCAGGTTATAGAATCACCAACTAAATTATGTTTGTAATCTACAATTTCAAGATGGAAAGGTACAAATTTTATAAGCGTATAGTTTTCTCTGGATTCCGGGTAGAATGCTTCCCATTCGGATTTCCAGTATTTTGATTTAAGTTGAGGATCATCTACCCAATAAGCATTGCCTTTGAGAACAACGTAACCTGCACCATTTTCTGCCTGGTAATAAACCGTGGCTTTGGAATTATTTTTTATTTCCTGAACTTTTCGACTGTTGATATTTGTACCAAACCAAATTACCATATTCGAGTCCGGCAGAAATGGATCCATGGTTCTGGCTTGGGGATGCTCTTCTTCATCTAAAGTGATGAGCGCGCAAAATCGAATACCTAAAATCATTTCCCGAGCGGCCTGAAGAAGTGAATCCGGATTGTTCGCATTATTCTGCATACCCTGTGCAAATGATACAGCTGGACTATTAAAATTAGAAAGAAATAACAGCAAATTTATTACAAGTAAAAGATTTTTTAGTAATTTCATATTATCTCCGCTAAATATATTTTAGGGATTAACCGCGGGCAAAATCTGATTCACAATCACATTTAAAACATTATACCAATTTTCTCCTGCCTTCGACTCACTAACACGATAACTTATTCGTGAGCTAACAACCAGATTAAGCTCTCTGACTACAAAGATAAACTGTCCGCCATAACCATTGGCACAAAAAAAGTCATAGCCATGGGCATTACCGAGCCACCAGAAATAACCATAATCAGACAAAAATGGAATGAGGTTGTTAGTGGTTATTTTAAAACTTGTCACCGTATCAATCCAGGCAGATGAGACAATTTGTTGTCCATTATAAAACCCGTCATTTAAATATAGATTACCAATTTCAATCATATCATGATTACCAAGACACAACCGAACGCCACCATAATTGTAGCCCTGTCTATCGGTATACCAGGTTTTATCACCAATTCCCATCAGACTGAATAAATATGTATCGGCAAATTCTGAGGTACTCATTTTGGTTGCTTTTGTTAGAATAACGGAAACAAGGTGTGCTCCACCATCGCTGTAATTAAAAATGGTTCCCGGAGTATTAATCATAGGTTTTTGAAAAATGTATTCAACCTGGTTGGGCGCATTCACAAAATCCATAAACTCAGATGGTACCCCAATTTCATGCCAATCATGCCCGCAGGTCATACTTAATAAATTTCGTATTGTAACCTCTCCAAGTTCAGGATTCATTATTTCTGATTCATCAGGTAGGAATTCAGATACTTTCTGATCAACAGATTCAATAAATCCTTTTTCAATCGCAATACCAACAAGTGTGGCTGTAATACTCTTCGTAACTGACATGACATGCAGATTGGGATCAGGATCTGGGCCAGAATTATTAAAATATTTTTCTGCAACAATTTCACCATTTCGGGCAACCGCCAGTCCCTGTAAATCTTCAATTTGAGATGCATTCTCAAAAGCCTGAGCAAGTTGTTCAACATTAAAATTATGTTCTCCAGCCTTTGCGAAATAGTTACCTTCTACAGGAGTAGAATCTTTTCTACAGTTTTGTAAAATTAAAATACAAAAAACTATGATTAGAAATATAAAATTATATTGTTTAGATACGAACATGGGTAATTAGGATTTATGTGAACCTGGTTTATATAAATCTACTAAATCATAATATAGAAGATCAAATATAAAGAATCTTTTATCCTCATTACTTTTTATCGATAGTTTCAAAGGATTTATTAATATCCCCTCTAAATTCTGTATTGATGAAGGCAAAAAACGATATTATATAAAATATATTTATTTAGCGTTTAACTATAAAGTTATATTGTAGGTATTAAGATAGATGGAGTAAAATGCATCTTTAGTTAAATAAAGTCGAATTATAAGTAGAATGGTATTCATAGATATCTTCATCAAAGAGATGAAAACTCTCTATTTTATTTTAGATTTAAAGGGATGGATAATGACCATCCCTTTAATAATGGAAACGATTACGGTTTGATTGTATAATTTTTTATAGAATGTTTTTTCCGTGTAAAATATATCAATCCCTTGTCTACTCAGTCTTGGATTTCTTTTCTTTATTATAATAGAGTACACTCTTCCTTTCTCCACGCGGGGACATCCTAGTCTGATCAACTTTCAGAACTTTACCTTCTTCCATGAGAGTCCAGATTTCAGTGCTATTCATCTGGAAGGATTGCCCATTACGATTCATTTCTAA
>JARRPN010000428.1:0-3466 GCA_037382875.1 Calditrichaceae bacterium
TTTCTAATTATCCAATTGGCAGATAACGTCCTGGTCCAGCCTTTGGTAGTGGCACGCAGCGTTGATCTGCACCCGTTGTTGATTATTTTTTCTGTTATTATCGGTGGGCAGTTTTTTGGTATTATGGGTATGTTGTTGGC
Source organism: Calditrichaceae bacterium (assembly GCA_037382875.1). GTDB lineage: Bacteria > Calditrichota > Calditrichia > Calditrichales > Calditrichaceae > JAFGKZ01. The sequence continues at coordinate 141 of JARRPN010000428.1, forward strand.
TGTACCTGCAACGGGTATCATAAAAGTCTTAATTTCTGAATTGTATCTGGGCATACGAAAATACAATGTTATATAATGTTTATTTCTATAAATACACTAGAAATTTACTTTCAGAACTTATTTTTTAATAATAATAAATATTGAGAATATAATGAATATCACCGAAGAATTTTTTGATAAATATTATTTAAAATCCTTTAATCCGGAGAGTCAAACCGATCCGACACCACAGGAAGTTGAATTTATAATTGACAAAACCAACCTAAAAAAAGATGCCAAAATTTTGGATTTCACTTGTGGCCAGGGCCGGCATGCGATTGAATTTTATAAACGTGGTTATCTGGATATTATCGGAATTGATCATAATCCTTCTCATATAGAAATGGCTAAAAATAGTGCAGGTGAACTGGACAATGCACCGGATTTCATACATAAAGAAATGCAGGACTTTGAAGAAGGGGATCAATACGATCTGATATTTAGTTTATTTACGTCCATGTTCTATTTTTCGGATCAGCATAATCTGAATATTCTACAGCGGATTTATAACGGTCTTAAACGGGATGGTTATTTTGTGATTGATTATTTTAATCCGGTTGCATTTTTAAAAACTCAGAAAACAAAAGACTGGTATTTTTCTGAAGATGATTCCATCGTGCTAGAACGCTATTCTCATAATCCAATATCGGGTATGATTACCAATGAGCGAATTATTGTTCCCAGAGAAGGGCCCAGAGTAAAAAGAGTATACCATGTGCGTGATTATACCGTGGCAGAACTGCGTTATCATTTTGAGAATATCGGATTTGAAGTTCTGGATGTATATGGGTTGCATCAATTATAGGTGGTCTAACCATATTTTTGATGATAGGTGAGTGTAAGGATGAATATAAAGATAAGATCCGTAAAGCTGATTTAAAACAAATAAATCTTTACGTTGGAGTATTAACTGTACTCGTTATTTTACTTTTTGTTAATGCTGTTATTCATTGGAGCAGGCTGATTGATTTTACAGCCCGGTTCGGGATATTACTTCTTCTGACACTAATATATTTAGTCATATTAATCCGATTGATCCGGATTTTATCTGATTTGAAAAAATCTTTTAAATAATGTAGTTATTAAAATTTATATTTTTATGGTTTTACTCGAATTTAGCATGAGCCCCCTGGACAAAGGTGAAAGTTTAAGTCCATTTGTTTCCAGAATAATAGATGTGATTGATAAAAGTAATATTACATACCGCCTGACGGCAATGGGAACCATACTCGAAGGTGAATATGATGAAGTAATGATTGTGGTACGGAAATGCTTTAAGGAACTCGAAAAGGATTGTGCGCGTATTTCAGTCAACTTAAAGATGGATTACCGTAAAGGTTCACAAAGTCGCATGGATTCAAAAACAGATAAAATTGAAACGATATTGAATAGGAAAATAAAAAAATAATATAAGGATTTTGAATGTATAAGATTTTAATTATCATATTGTTATTAATAAGTAGCCTGCTGGCCCAAAAAACCTTTGATCAAAAGATTTTGGACGCGAGAGAGAAAGTCTTTCCCGCGCTTGTACATATTCAGCCGATTAAAGAGATATTTACCTCTGGAGAAAAACGGCATGTTCAGGTAACCGGAAGTGGCGTTATTATTAGCGAAGATGGACTGGTCGTTACCAATAATCATGTGGCTGAACAGGCACGTCTCGTAAACTGCACGCTCTCATCCAAGCATGAAGTCGAAGCCGAGGTTGTAGGTCTAGATCCCTGGACAGATCTGGCTGTATTAAAACTGGATCTGGATAAAGCCGGTTTGAAAAAAGTGCCCTATGCCGAATTTGGCGACAGTGATAAATTGGAAGTTGGAAGAATTGTAATGGCGCTTGGTTCTCCACTGGGGCTTTCGCGTTCATTATCCATGGGCGTTATCAGTTCCATTGAACGATATTTTGAAGATGTCGGTGAAATGGTCTCACCTTTTAATTTATGGATTCAAACCGATGCGGCTATTAATCCGGGTAATTCCGGCGGTCCGCTGGTAGATTTAGATGGAAAGATTATCGGCATTAATGCCCGTGCTATGATTTTTGGTGAGAATTTGGGATTTGCCATCCCAAGTAACACGGTTAAATATGTGATTGATCAAATAAAAGAATATGGTGAAGTGGCACGTTCTTATATCGGTGTGGACTGGCAGGAGATAAAAGAGTATCGTCTCTATAAGAATAAGCCAAATCTACAAGGCGTATTGATTGCTAGTGTGGAACCAAATTCACCTGCCGAAAAAGCAGGGCTTGAACCAGGTGATCTGATTACAAAAATTAACAATAAAAAAGTTACCGCATTATACAAGGAGGAGCTTCCCAAAATCCGTTTACTCATATCTAACCTGCCAATAAATAGCAAAATAACTTTTACTGCTTCAACAAAAGATGGTAATAAACAGATTAGTTTGATCACGCAAAAACAAGGTAAATTTTCCGGTAATGAATTTGTCTGTGATGAATGGGGACTTTCTGTTAAAGAATTAACACCCCGTATTGTTAAAAATTTTCAACTGGACTCGGGAAAAGGTGTTTTGATTTCCAGTTTACGAAGAGGGGGCAAAGCGGATGAAGCACGCGTACGTAGGGGATACGTTCTTGTCTCGGTAAATGGAGAAGAAATTCAGGATTTGGATGATTTTAAAGCAAAATATAAAACATACATTGAAAATAAAGATGAATCATACTTGCTCTTTTTAAAATTTGCTAAGAGGAACTGGTTTGCGTTAATCGAAGGAGATTCAGAGGAATGATAAGATCATTAACATATATATTTTTTAGTTTGCTTTTAATAGAAAACGTCTGGGCGGATTGGGACAAAAAAGTTAAAAATGTTCAGGATAAAATTGTTATTATTGAATATTATGAGCAGATTATTTCTTTTGAAGCAATTGTTGAAAAGGAAAGATCAAAAAAACAAATCACCGGAATTGTAGTTGATGATTCCGGTTTGATTATGACATCATCGTCTATTTTTAAAGCTAATCTGGAATTTAGTTCTGTTGTTTCTATGTTTGGTCAGGCTGAAAAACCTACTGATATTACGGTTAAATTCCATGATGGTAAAACGGTACCAGCAGAATTTGTAGGTAAGGATGATGATAAAGAATTGGCTTTTATAAGATTGAATAAATCAGATAATATCAAACCGGTTGAATTTGAAAAAAAGTCTGATTTAAAACTTGGTTCAGAAATTTTAGTAATTCAGCATATGACGGAAGATTTTGATTATGAAGTTGTAGTGTATCAGCGCAGAATAAATTCAGTCATATCCAAACCGCAAAAA
>JARRPN010000429.1:0-2645 GCA_037382875.1 Calditrichaceae bacterium
ATTGTATACACAGGTGTGCCAGTAATAATACATGCACAACCATCATCTTTTCAAATGGCCCTGATGCAGGGTGATCTGGAAAAAGTCAAAGCTGAAATCGATGCTGGAGCCGATGTCAATACTATCTGGGATAAACGAAATACACCATTGATGTATGCTTTGTATTCAAAAAACATGGATATTATTAAATTGTTGGTTGAAGAAGGCGCTGATGTTAAGTTGAAAACGGAAAAAGGCGGGACAGCATTAACTACAGCCGCTGGAACCGGTGATGTGGCTATATCCGAATTTTTGCTGAGCAAAGGTGCTGAACTTGAGACACCTGATAGGGAAGGTAAAACGCCATTAATGATCGCCGTATACAATAAACATCAAGATCTGGTTAAATATTTTATTGAGAAAAAAGCTAATGTGAATGCTCAGGAATCCAATGGCTGGAGCGCACTTATGTTTGCAGCCATGCATGGTGAAACAGAAATTGCCAAAATGTTAATCGACGCCGGCGCTGATGTTAATATCAAGACAAAGGATGGGGAAACACCTTTGAAGCGTGCTGAAATGATTGATAAAGCCGGATTAGGTAAGACTAAAGACGTCATTAAATTATTAAAAGAAGCTGGTGCGAAATAAAGTTATAAGTAGCTTATGTTCCCATTAGTTAAGACAATTTCTTCTATCAAACGTGCTAAATTATTCAGTCTTATGATTGGATGTGCACTGCTTGCGGTACTAGTTGTAATTGCATTGATTGTTCTTATTACATGGGGTACCTCCTATCTTGTTGAATTTGAAAAGGAATGGGTTAACACCATATTTACCTCGTTAGCGGGTGTATTGAGCAGTGTCGGTGGCTGGTTTATGCTGCCGTCCTTGACGATACTCATTGGTGGTATGTTCCAGGAAACGGTTATTCATAGAGTTGAAAAACACTATTATCCGGATAAAATGCGTAAGGAATCACCAAAATTCTGGCCTGATTTTTTTCATGATGTTCGGTTCACCATTAAATCTATATTTTTAAATATTCTGATATTTCCGACTTATTTTTTTGCAATCGGTTTTGTGATATCAATTTTATTGAATACTTATCTTTTAGGACGCGAGTTTTTTGAAACGGCTGCCGGGCCTCATCATGGCAAGGCTAAAGCCAATAAAATGCTTAAAAAGAATAAATCAACTGTTTATGGTAGTGGTTTGGTCATCATTCTAATGAATCTTATCCCGATACTGAATATATTTGTTCCAATAATCGGTATGGTCTGGATGGTACATGTATATCATTTTATTTCAAATAAGGCAATAATTGAGAACACTGCCATAAAGGAAATTGATCACAATTCATAAAGTACCTCTTAAAAGCATCGAATATATGTGCATAATCCTATAAAATAGGAGGTTCACATGAAAAGATCTCTTCATTATCTGGTTTATGCATGTATAGCTGTCTCATTATCTCTCTTTTACCAGTGTAGCTCAAGCACAGATTCAGGCAGCAGTGGCTCGGGAAAAGTCATGGATCATGCCGATGCTAACTTGGAAGAAATAGGCACTTCCGAGATTGAAAATGCAAAAGAGAAACTTCATATTGCCTATGGCCACACATCTCATGGCAGCCAATTAGTTTCAGGCATGAGCGGTCTTGTTACCTTTAAAGGTGATTTGTATGCTTTTAATAATGGCGGGACCAATGGCGCACTCGATTTACGCGATACCCCTTTTTCCGGTGCCAGTGATCTTGGTAATCCCAATCGAACTGCTTGGGCAGAAGCAACTCGAAATTATCTGAATAACAATGATGATATCAATGTTATAATTTGGTCCTGGTGTGGACAAGTCAGTAACGCGACGGAAGAAAATATCGAAACATACCTGACTTTAATGACGGAATTGGAGGAAGACTATCCTGATGTCATATTTGTTTATATGACTGGTCATCTGGATGGCAGTGGTGAAGAAGGAAATCTGAATCAACGTAATGAGCAGATACGAAATTATTGCCGGGCAAATAAAAAGTTTTTATATGATTTTGCGGATATTGAATCCTACGATCCTGATGGAGCAACCAACTATATGTTATTATACGCCAATGATGCCTGTTTATATGATAGTGATGATAATGGATCACGTGATGCAAACTGGGCAGAAGAATGGCGTTCTTCTCATGAAGAGGATGTGGATTGGTATCAATGCAGTTGTGCACACAGCGATGCTTTAAATGCTAATCAAAAAGCCTATGCAGCATGGGCACTTTGGATTGCTATAGCTAATCGAATATAAGATAAAATATCTGAAGAATATAAACTCCGGCCGAATTCTGACCGGAGTTTAATTTGTATAAAGCCGTATTATATTTTAGTTACATTACTGGCTTGTAAACCTTTAGGACCTTCAGTGATTTCAAATTCTACTTTATCGCCCTCATCCAATGATCTGAACCCCTGAGTTTGGATTGCATTATGGTGAACGAAAACATCTTCACCTTCTTCTCTACTGATAAATCCATAGCCCTTGCTGGCGTTAAACCATTTGACTGTTCCTGTTTCCATCAAAAATACCTCAATAAAAAAATAAATATGTTGCGTACATATTGTTCTTCATTATTGTTCTGAAAATAATTCGATTAGGGGTAAGTGAATGAAATTTCC
>JARRPN010000430.1:0-2641 GCA_037382875.1 Calditrichaceae bacterium
ATTCATTATTTGGAAGAATGCGTGGTTTAGCAGAACTCCGGGGTCTTGAATTAGGGATTTTGAGATCGTTAAACTTGTAGATTTAAAATTCAAAGACTATTCTGAAAAATAAAAGTATAATTATTTTTTATGTGATTTTGTTCGTTTTATTTAGAAAGATATAATTACTTTACCGAATTGTTCTCCCTTTTCCAATCTTGTATGTGCAGCTTTTATATCCCTATAGTCAAAAACCTCATCTATAACAGGTTTAAGTTCACCTGATTCAATTAACTCATTTATATCTTGCATATCCTGTGAAGTACCCATGGTTGATCCAATAAGCTGTTGATGTTTTATAAACAGAGCTCGTAAATCAATCTTTACTATCGGTCCCGTAGTTGCTCCGCATGTAACAAGTTTTCCTCCCTTTTTTAACGATCGAAGCGATTCCAACCACGTATTTGCACCTGTATGCTCAAAAACGATATCCACACCTTTCCCATCTGTTAATGACTTAACTTCCCTGCCTATGGATTTCTTTTTATAATTTATGATATAATCGGCACCCAATTTTTGCGCAAGTTTTTCTTTTCTGTCTGAACCAACTGTAGTAATTACAATTGCACCTTTTGCCTTGGCTATTTGAATAGCCATACTTCCTACACCGCTGGATGCGCCATACACCAGTATCCAATCACCTTTTTTTAATTTCGTTTTTTCTACAAGCATATGATAGGCAGTTAAAGCGGTTAAAGGATAAGCTGCTGCTTCATTTATGCTTAATCCTTTTGGTTTTTTAAATACATATTTAGCCGGAATGGAAACATACTCAGCCATTACTCCCTCACAGCTTTCCCCGGGAATTTCAAATTGGGGACAAAGATTTTCTTTTCTATTTTTGCAAAAGTCACAATCACCACAGGATCTAAAAGGCATGATGACAACTTCATCACCAATTTTAAAATTCTCTTCGACTTTATTTCCTATGGATTCTATTATTCCTGCTCCATCACTGCCCATGATGATTGGTAAATTAATATCCCGCAATCCATTTCTCATCCAGATATCCAGGTGATTTAATGCCGCAGCTGATATTCGCACCAGAATTTCATCAGATTGCATTACTGGTTTTTCAATTTCATCAATCTTGAGAACATCGGTATTGCCATGTTGATGAATACGTATTGCTTTCAATTATTTTTCCTTTCTTAAATCCATACAATGATAAATAATTAATGAGCTGATTTATACCATTAATAGCAATATATAATAGTGCTAACCAATTTTCCACTTAATAATTTTAATAAATGTTCGAATATTGATTGAACTTTAATATATTGTAACAAATAATATCAATCGTTTGTTGCAATGATAAAATTAATATTGTGAGCATATTGATGACAGAGGATTATCATGGATTAGGTCTTACCAATAAAGATATTGCCACTTTAAAAAAACATGGCCTTTCCAGAATTTTACATAAGATCAAAGAACAACATCATACCTTAGAACTACAAAAAGAACATTTAGAATCCGCATTAAATAATATTGAAAAAAATTTAAATGCAGCCAGAGAAGCACAAATGAGTCTGCTTCCCAAAGATCTGCTGGGAATCCCCGATGTTGAATTTAGTGCACGATTTTATCCATCGCAGTATGTTTCAGGTGATATTTACAATGTTTTCAGACTTGATGAATCCAATTTTGGCGTCTATCATATTGATGTATCCGGACATGGTGTTGCATCAGCCTTATTTAGTGTAAGCTTATCACAAATGCTTAATACAACTGTTACCAAACAAAATATATTAAAAATAGCGACCCCCGATCCACCCTATTATAAAATTAGCTCACCGGATAAAGTGATTGCTACTCTGGATGAAGACCGTAGTTTTGAACGTCATGGTATGTATTTCACGATGATTTATATGATTGTAAATGTTAAAACGAAGAAAGTAAAATTTACCCGTGCAGGACATAATTATCCTATCGTTATCCGGGCCGACAAAAGTATTGAAATATTTAAAGCAGGAAGTATACCCATCGGCTGGGATCTACCACGCAATGACGAGGTGGTTGAATTAGATGTCCAGAGTGGTGATCGTATTTTTCTCTATTCTGATGGCATTCATGAAGCAACAAATCCGGAACGTAAAATGTTCACACTTAAACGATTATGCGATTCTCTAAAAAATAGTTCTAATTTATCTCTTGATGACAGTCTGGATAATTTGATATCTGAATTGCGTCAATTTATCGGTCAGGATAACTTTGAAGATGATGTATCTATTCTGAGTATTTCAATGAAATAAACAGATCTAAATACATAAAACCACATCTTTTTCTGACTCATTATTTTTCTCCAATTTTCTGATATTGATAAAATGTTGTTATTACAATAAATTTAAATCATGCAAATTAATTACTCTATTCAAGACGAGATCGGTATTATCGAACTAGATAATCCGCCATACAATCAACTTACTACACCTGTTTTTTTAGACCAGAATGAACTTAACGAATTTATAAATAAGGAAAAATTAAAAGGCGTTATCGTCAAAGGAGCCGGACGTAATTTTTGTTCCGGTGCCGACCACACTAGTATAAAAGACCAAATAAAAAATCCGGAGGATTTTAAAAAATCGTGGAATCAAGGAAA
>JARRPN010000431.1:0-3500 GCA_037382875.1 Calditrichaceae bacterium
TTTCTTCATAATACTATAAAAAGTCATAAAATATAAATTCGAACAAAACGGTGGTTAAATATGGATATATTGTAACGTTAATAATTGCAGCTTAAAAATTAATTAATTGAATCTGCATAAATACGCAATTTTAAATATATCAACCACTGCATAAGACAATCGAATTTTTTTATACAATAATATCTATTATTCAAACTGTATGTTTTTAATCAGAATTAAATTAAAATATTGGTTTAAATTTTCTTGTATCCTTTCAAATAATATCCGATATTAACAATTGTACAAATTGAACCGTTTTAATTGTTTCAAATTTTTGTTTTAAAACACTAATTCGATTTCTTGCTGTTTATACATTAAGCAATCTTGAGAGCATAAATAAACGGAATATCAAGAGATATAAATTATATAAAAATTCAGGAGTATGATTTAATGCAGAAATTATTACTGGGATATGATGTCGGCAGCTCGTCTATTAAAGCTTCATTGATTGATGCGGATTCCGGTGAACTCGTTGGTTCTGATTTTTCTCCAAAACAGGAAATGAAAATAAATTCCCCGCAAAAGGGCTGGGCAGAACAGCATCCGGATGCATGGTGGGATCATGTGGTTACGGCGACCAAAAATATGTTATCACAAATTTCATCAAACGACTATGAAATTATTTCTATTGGTGTATCCTATCAAATGCATGGTCTGGTTGTAGTGGATGAAAATAGAAAACCGCTTTATTCATCTATCATCTGGTGCGATAGCCGGGCTGTTGAAATTGGTAATGATGCCTTCAATAATCTTGGTGGAGAATATTGTCTGAAAAATTATCTCAATTCTCCAGGTAATTTTACTGCTTCCAAGCTAAAATGGATTAAAGAAAATCAACCGGATGTGTATGCAAAAATATATAAAATTATGCTTCCCGGTGATTATATTGCTATGCGTTTAAGTGATAAAATTTGTACAACGATTTCCGGATTAAGCGAAGGTATCTTTTGGGATTTCGATAAAAAAGATATCGCCCAGAAATTGATGGATTATTATGGAATTGATAAGGATCTAATCGCTGATATTGTTCCAACTTTTGGAGATCAGGGGAATCTTACTGAAAGTGCGGCAAAAGAATTAGGACTCCAGTCGGGCATCCCTATTACTTATCGTGCGGGTGATCAACCTAATAATGCATTATCATTGAATGTTCTAAATCCTGGTGAAGTGGCCGCCACTGCGGGTACATCCGGTGTAATATATGGTGTCACAAATAAGAATGCAGTTGATCCGGACAGCCGGGTAAACACTTTTGCCCATGTTAATTACACAAAAGACCAACTCAGAAACGGCGTATTGTTATGTATTAACGGAACTGGAATTCAATACAGTTGGATTAAACAGACTATTCTGGAAAACAAATATTCATATAATGAATTAAATGATTTGGCTGAAAAAGTAGAGATCGGATCAAATGGAGTGCAATGTTTTCCGTATGGAAACGGCGCTGAACGCAGTTTGAAAAATAAAGAGCTCAATGGTCATTTTTCCGGTATTAATTTCAACCTTCACACGATTGGGCATATGGTTCGTGCGGCCCAGGAAGGTATAGTATTTTCATTCCGGTATGGTTTCGACGTGATGAAAGAAATGGGAATGGATTTTGATGTGATCCGTGCCGGTGATTCAAACCTATTCCAGAGTGATGTATTCAAAGATGCATTTGTGAATACCTGTAATGTAGATCTGGAAATATATAATACGGATGGGGCCCAGGGTGCCGCCCGTGGTTCGGGAATCGGTGTTGGCTATTATGCTAATGAGAGTGATGCATTTAATGGATTAAAAGTAATTGATAAGTTGCATCCTAATCCCGAATCAGTAAAAAAATATGAAGCAGCCTATCAGGATTGGAAAGAAAATCTACTTAAAATGATGGAAGACTAGGAAAAATTAAACAAATATAAATGGATTTATTAGGTTGCTTATAGTGATTCCATGTTTGGACGATGTTAAGAATCACTATTGACTTAAGTGCTGAATGTTTTTAAAATTAAAACGGTTCAATAAACTTTGAACTAATTAAATAATATGACTAAACACAATATCACTACAAAGCGATTGTTTACCAAAATAATAATAAATAATAATCATTAAATTTTTGGAGTACTCAGTGGATAATAATTCTGTTACTTTGTCTCTTAAAGAAAAAATCGGCTATGCCGTAGGTGATACTGCCTCAAATTTGTATTTTCAGATTGTAATGAGTTTTATCCCTATTTTTTACACGGATGTTTTTGGAATACCCGCTTCAGCACTTAGTATTATGTTCCTGGTTACCCGCTTGTGGGATGCTGTAAACGATCCTATCATGGGTATGATTGCGGATAGAACGAATACGCGTTGGGGAAAGTACAGACCCTACATGCTAATTATCGGATTACCGTTTGCTGCTGTTAGTATTCTTACGTTTATAACACCTGAATTTCATGAAACCGGAAAAATTGTATATGCATACGTAACCTACACGCTTATGATGATGTTTTATACGGCTATTAATGTACCTTATTCTGCGCTGAGGGGTGTAATGACCTCGATGAATGCTGCAACAAAACGATATGAAGCAAGCTTTGTTCTTTCAACATTTCTGTATTTGGTAAGTTATCTGGGTGATGGGGATGCCTCAGTTGGCTGGCCATGGACTGTTGCATGTTTTGGCGGTCTCGCCTTTGCCTTGTTTACGATTGTTTTCTTTGCATCAAAAGAACGTGTATATCCTCCTAAAGAACAACGGAGTGATTTTTTTCAGGATCTAAAAGATCTTTTTAAAAACAGACCATGGGTAATTATTGGTACTGCAACAATTTTTCAACTTATATTTATTGTTATCCGCAGTAGCTCCGGTACGTATTATGTGACCTACTATATTCAGGAACAGGTCATTAACCTTTTTGGAACTGATTATAATTTATCTATCAACTTCCTGATAACCCTGTTTTATACATCAGGATCTATCGCCGGCGTGATTGGGGCAATATTAACAAACCGGTTTACGAAAAAATTAGACAAAAGAATTGTATATGGCGGATTCCTATCTACAAGTGCTATACTAAGCGCTCTGTATTACTTCCTGCCGCCTGAACAGCTGTTGATTATATTATTGCTAAACTCTCATTTTTATTCGGTACGGTATCTGCGCTGCAGTGGGCTATCTATACCGATACAGCCGATTATGGCGAATGGAAATTTGGCAGAAGAGCCACAGGACTTATTATGGCGGCTTCGTTATTTATGCTTAAAATGGGTTTAACCCTTGGCGGCGCTATCGTTGGCTGGATATTGAGTATTTATAATTATGTACCCAATACACAGCAAACTCCGGAAGCGATGAACGGTATATTAATTATGATCAGTCTTGCTCCGGCTCTATTTGGTGTTCTCGGCGGGGCATTGATGATATTCTATCCGCTCTCAAATAAAATGCTGGTCCAGATGGAAGAAGAGCTTACAGCTAAGCGTGC